>NZ_PCYU01000002.1:0-64585 GCF_002553775.1 Lactobacillus sp. UMNPBX16 | reverse complement strand
CCAGTTTTCCAGCCATTTCTGGCATAGGGATCATAGCCCAGAAAGGCAGTCAATTCAGCTTCTAGCAAGTTATTAATAGCCTGTTGTAGCTCTTTGCGCAATAAATCATTTATTTTGTCTGGATTGAATAGAGCTTGAGCAAAATCTTTGGTAAAATCATTCATGAAGGAGTTCTTCTTTCTGTATGTGTTTTTTTGTTCAAACCAATCATACGAGAAAGGAACTCCTTTTTCTAATGTTTAAAGAAATAAATTTAAGGAATCATTCATCCTTACACAAACTATTTTACAGTCTCCAATCCTTTGTCTTTAGCATCAGCTAAAAGCATATCGTAGGAAACATAGAAATTTAATTTCAGTGTAGTTCATATTGAACTTTTAAATTTATGATATGGTATAATAGTTGTGGGAAATCCCACTAGAAAGAGAGGAATTATTGATGCAAGTTATTAATAATTATATTGCGCATACTGATAGTAAAAAGAGAATTACGTTACGTAAATCGAAATTTAAATATTATGATGTTAAAGAATATGATAACGGCTGTCTAGTTTTAGAGCCAAGAGTGATGACAAAACCAGAAGGTATTTCAGATAAAGCACTAAAAGTAATGGATGAATCTATTACTAATTTTAAGGAAGGAAAAGTGTCTACGCCGGTAGATTTATCAGATTTTTAAAATGCAATTTAAAATTAAAATGGGTGTACCACAAATGATACAGTTGTGGCAAAAATTACAAGCAGAGTATCGTAGTGGCTCAATTAATAAAAATAATGCTATTTTATATAAAAAGTGGGGTAAAGCATTAAAGGTTTTATCTGAAGATCCCAGATATCCCGGGTTACATACGCACGAGATATCGTCACTATCCAATCGGTATGGTATGAAAGTTTGGCAATCCTATTTGGAAAATAAAAATAGTGAAGCAAGAAGAATATTTTGGGTTTATGGTCCTAATCAAGAGGACATAACTATTATTGGATTAGATCCTCATCCAGAAAGTAGTAAAAACGGTGCTTACGACAGAATTGAATTGTCTAAGTTACCAAAATAAATATTTTTGATGTAATCGCTTTCAATTTAGAAAGAAACATGCTATATTATGAGTGTAAAGAAATTAAGAAATAAAAATATTAAATAAGCTTAAGTAAAAGGAGATAGGTGAGTTCCGATGGGCACTTGAGAGTACAAAGTCAGATATATAGAAAGGTTTGTGATACCAATGGGCATCGTAAATTGAAAACAAATGTAGTTCAATAATCGTCAAATGATATTAATGTACATAAGAGGCCGTGAAATTATTAGTAGGCATAGAATAATAACTATTTGATGAATCACTTGGATTAGGATTAAGAAAGACTTTCATACATGATAAATATTAATAAGAAATGACCCTTCGCTGGAATGAAGTATGCGAAGGGTCATTTAATTTTGACTGAGAAAGGTTTGGTATTTAGCATTATTGTTGCCTACTAGGCTGTCACTTTATATAATATGAATACATATTATGCGTATATTAGATATATAAGGAGGATAATTATGACAACAGCTTCAATTAATTTTAAAGTCGATGCAAAAACTAAAAGTCTTTTTAATCAGGCAGCTGAGAAAATGGGATTGACCTCGTCAGCTTTACTTAATGTTTTTGTAACTCGTGTAGCTAGGGAACAAGCTGTTCCGTTTAGCTTAAAAGTAGTACCAGATAAGAATAAAAGCTTTGATGAAGAAAGCAAAAAAGCGATGGTTAAAGAGTTAGCTATTGTTAATGGGTTAATTCCTGATGATGATAATACAGTAGATAATCTAGATGAATATTTCAAAAACTTAGGGGTTTAATATGTATAAAATTAAGACAACTAAGCTTTTTGATAAAAGATTTGCTAATTTGAAGAAAATTTTTGATTTAAGCGATGATGAAGCAACTGACGCTACAGAAACACTTAAATATACTATGATTTTGCTTCAGCGTGATGGAAAACTACCTAGTAATAAAGATGATTTTGATAATATCAACGATCCTAATGGTCCTTACTATGATCATAAACTAACAGATGAACCGTGGATTGGTTTTAATGAATATCATATTTTAAATGATTTGTTAGTCGTTTATTATAAAGTCGATTCGAAGAAGACGATTAGATTTACGACAATTACTACTCACGATGAGCTTAGAAAGGGAAAGCTAAAGTAAGCAATCGTTGCAATTTTTATACGTAACAAAGAAATGACCCTTCGCTGGAATGAATTATGCGAAGGGTCATTTAATTTTGGCTTAAATTTTTTATCCGATGTAATCACATCTGTTTACTACATTACGATGTACTATATTGCAATGTAGTAAATTATACTTTAGTAAATTACGATTTAGTAAGTTATAATTTAGTAAAGTATAATTTAGAAGATGGTGACCAAATGTTTATTGGACGAAAGAAAGAACTTACAAAATTAGAGAAAATGTATCAAGCTGATAAATTTCAATTTGCAGCGATCTATGGTCGTAGACAAATTGGAAAAACAGCATTAATTAACGAATTTGTTAGAAATAAGCCAACTATTTACTTTACCGGGCTAGAAGAAAATGAATTCTATAATCTTGAACGCTTTTCTTCTGCAATCGAACATTTTAAAGATCCAGATAGTCTGAGCAGTGTAAACTATGGTAATTTTGAAAATTGTTTTCGAGAAATTGCTCGATTGGCTCAAAAAGAAAGAATAGTATTAGTTATTGATGAATATCCATACTTAGCTAATGCAGTCCATGCAATTAGTTCAATGCTACAGTCTTATATTGATCATGAATTTAAACAAACAAATTTATTTCTGATTCTATGTGGTTCTTCAATGTCATTTATGGAAGAGCAGGTTTTGTCTTATAAGAGTCCTTTGTACGGCAGAAGAACTGCTCAGTTTAAATTACAGCCATTTACGTTACATGAGACACAAGAATATTTTCCACACATGGATAAGGAAGAGGCTTTCATTCTAAATACAATTACTGGGGGTATTCCATTATATTTGTCTTATATGTCAGAAGACAAAGATGTTTGGGAAAATATTGAAGAAAACTTTATGGACGTAAATGCACCACTTTTTCAAGAACCTAATAATTTATTGAAGCAAGAATTGCGTGATCCAGCAAATTATAATTCAATTATTAATGCAATTGCAGGCGGCGCATCTAGGATTAATGACATTGCAACTAAGGCTCATTTATCGACGCCGTTGGTTACTAGCAACGTTACTAATTTAATTGAGTTAGGCATTATTGAGCGCAAAGTGCCGGTAACTGATCAGGCTAAGCCTAAATCACGTAAAACAATCTATCAAATTGCAGATGGCTTGTTTAGATTCTGGTATACATATTTGGGTAAATATATGAGTTCCATTGATCGAGGACAAACTTCATTGGTAATGAAAGTAATCAAACAAGATTTACACAATTTCATGGGACCGGAATTCGAAAAATTGGCTCAAAATTACATGTGGGATCATGATGAGGATGATGAAGTTATCCCTATGCCGTTTATTTATCTAGGTAATTGGTGGGGCAATGATCCGCAAGAGAAAAAGCAAGTCGAATTAGATGTAGTGGGGCTGACTTCAGATAATCTAGTTGGATATTTCGGTGAATGCAAGTGGAAAAACGAACCTATACCTAGAAGTGTCTTGGAAAAATTAATTAATTTGAGTAATTTGATTAGCGTGGCTAAAAGGCATTACTATTTGTTTTCAAAGTCAGGTTTTACGGATTCATGTACGGAGCTGGCAGAACAAGTGGGGTGCAAGTTGATTAGTTTTGATGAAATGTAATATCATTTTTCCTATTATTTTTATCTGTTGTGATCGGAGTAAGTACTGGTGTTTAAAAAAGGCGATAATGTGGTGTTAATTCTAAAGCCTAATGGCAATCTTGAAATGAAAAAAGAAAAAACTAATTTTTGGGACGAAGTACCAAAAATGTCTGCTCAAGAAAAAAGATTGCAGATTGAAGATTTGGGATATGATCCATTAGAACAAAGACCAAAAGGTAGAGAAAGAATTGAGGATTAAAAGTTAGAAAAGGTTCTTGGAATCTTTTTTGATGAATTTAGGTAATCTGAAAAAAGAAACGGCACCGCTAGATAATTAGCGATGTCGTTTTAGTTATGCTTAGCTATATTAGTATGTCTGCTTAATTTTTTTAATAAACTGCGCCGTCGTAGAAGTTGTAACGAGGGCGGTTGAAGTCGAAGTCTTTTAATTCACTGATCTTAATTGCGTTATCGCAAACACCCCAGCTCATTAAGTTGATTGGCTTACCGTAATCTTCATCAGGAATTACCAACAAGATGTACTTGCCTTTTGAAAGGGCATAGCCAAGTTCCATTCCCAGACCAACATCTTCTTCTTCAGGCAAGTAAACGCCAAGCATGATGTCGCTGGACTTAATCCCTACTAAGTCGTTATGGTAGGTAGCTGATGCCCATTCAATGTCGTGCAAGTATTCAGGGTGTTCATCAACGCGGATACCCTTATATTGATTATCAAGAGGTACATAGCTGTTTTCTAAGTCAACGGTAGGATTTTGCTTTAGAGCTTCCATTGCTTCTTTGTAAGCCTTATTTTGCTTTTCGTTGAACCAACCGGCACCAAAGTATAAAGTTTTTGTCTTTGCCATCTTTTTTCTCCCTTTAAAAATGATTTACCTTAACTTTACCATCTTTTGGGTTGAAAAAAACGTCTTGTTAACTTATGGTGAAAATGTTAATTCCACATTAGGAAGGAAAAATCCAATGACTAATCAAAATCTTTTTGCACCTGATGCAGTATTTATTTCTAATCAAACTAAGCAAGATTTGGTTTTTAAAGAAGTTTACGAGCATTTACGCGAAAGTGGCTATGTTAAGGGAAACTTTTTACACCATATTGTCGAAAGAGAGCATAATTTTCCAACGGGATTGGATACTGCAACACTAGGTAAAAATATTCCTAATATTGCGATTCCGCACACCGAGGGCGAGTTTGTTAACACGAGACTGATTGCTCCGGTTGCGCTGAAAACGCCAGTCACTTTTCATAATATGATTAATCCTAGCCAAGCAATTGAAGTTAAATTTTTATTCATGCTTTTAGATAATGATCCAGATGGGCAAGCTGCATTATTAGCTCAAGTGATGGATTTTTTGGCTAATACGCCAGCCAACGAATTGCGCGAAGTTTTTAATTTTACTGATCCTAGCGCGATTTATGCCTTTTTAGAGCAAAAATTTAGCAAGAAAAAAGAAGACTAGTTTTTAGCCTTCTTTTTCTAATCTTCAAGATAAATATTACGCAACTTCATGATGTCTGCACTTGAGAGCTTCATTACATCGCGTAGGTAGTTATTAATACCGCCATATTCATCGTTTAGTACTTTAACAGCATGGTCAAGGTATTCACTGCGGACACTCTGAATGTCACGAATCGATTGCAGCACATTTTCATTTTTACCATTTTGACGGGCATGTTCAACCATACTGTCGACGAAATCCTTGGTAGTGATGTTGGTTAAAAGATAGTCTTTCTTAATCGTATTTAGTGGTACGCCAAGAGCAGATAATGCAAGTAATGCACCGAAGCCGGTTCTATCCTTGCCTGCAGTACAGTGGAAAATAACACTTTCGCCATCCACCGTATTTTCAAGCAAGACATCGAAGAACTTGCGATATGCCTTTTGTGCAGGTTCACTTTCGATCATGTCTTCGTAAGCATAATGCATGTGATTGAAGCCAAAATCAGCGTCGTCGTGTGCTTGTGTATCTAAGTCAGTGATACTCTTGGATGAATTGGTTAAGTCCTCACTGAAGACGGGATCATAGATATATTCAACACCATCTGGCACGCGATCGGGTTGATTATCAACTTCTTCTTTACTTCTGAAGTCCACGTCATATTTAACGCCGTAATCAGTTAAAAACTGCTTATCAAATGGTGAAAGATCAGCTAAGTTACCGGTTCTGAGCAACTTGTGCATCTTGATTTTTTTACCGGATAAAGTTTCATAACCTCCAAGTTCACGGAAGTTGCGTCCACTAGTTACGCCGATTAATTGATTAGTTAATTTTTTAGTCAAAAAAATTCTCCCCTTTCTGTTAATGAATGTCATGAATATTATTTTAGCAACAAATCTTCAAGCAAACAATCAATTAAAAAGTAACGGCTTTCAAAATTATGCTAAAATAAAGAGTAAGTACTAGTGCAATTTATAGGAGATGAATTAACGTGACAGATAAAAGAAAAGAAAGCATTTTAGTTCCGGTTGATGGCTCAGAATCAGCTGAAAGAGCCTTTGACAAGGCTGTAAAAGTTGGTTTGCGTGATGGTGCTCATGTTGATGTATTGAACGTAATCGATACGCGTCAATTTATGGGTGAAATGCAAGACACTTTGATTTCAGGAGATACCATTTACCAAATGACTCAAGATTCTGAAGAATACTTGAAGAGTTTGAAGAAATGGGCTCACGATAACTTCGGTTTTGACGATGTTGATTATCACATTCGTTATGGCAGTCCTAAGCGGATTATTTCTTACGACTTCATTAAGGACCACCATAACAATTTGATCGTAATGGGTGCAACTGGTTTGAATGCCGTTGAAAGAATGCTTATGGGTTCAGTTACTGAATATGTTAACCAACATGCGTTGGCTGATGTTTTGATTGTTAAGACAGATATGGCTAACAACCCAGTAAAACCAACGATGAAGAAGAACTAATTCCTATAAGAATGGACGTTAGATGTGAATATACTCATTTAACGTTTTTTTTATAAAAATTAGTCAAAAAGCTTGATAGAATACGAATGCTTTTGGTATCATTTTATAAAATGAACGTGGAATGACTGAAGGAGAGTGGGATAAATTGCTTGCACAAGCTAAAAGAATTGAAAACGTTTTTCTTACTGTGGCAAAGTCTTCCTCCCGTGAAGATGTTTTTTCTGTTCGTTTATTTAATAATAACGTTCTTAAAAAGGCTTAATTATTGGTCGTCTTTGAGCGACTCGTAATTAAGCCTTTTTTAGCGTCAAGTTTGTTTTTGTTTATTTTGTGTTTTATGGAGGAATCAATGAAAAGATTTCGTAAAATCTTGGTAGCCGTTGTGGCAATGCTTGTTGCAGTTGTTGCAACTGCATGTTCAAGTAAGAGCAGTAGTTCAAAGGAAAACTACACTCCTAAGTCATTAACTATTCAATTTGTACCAAGTCAAGCTGCAACTAAGTTGCAAGCTCGTGCTAAGCCTCTTGAAAAGATGCTTTCAAAGAGATTAGGTATTCCTGTTCACGTTTCAATGTCAACTGACTACAACACTGTTGTAGAAGCTATGAAGTCAAAGAAGGTTGATGTTGGTTTCCTTCCACCAGATGGTTATGTATTGGCTCACAAGCAAGGCGCTGCTGATTTGCTTTTGCAAGCTGAACGTTGGGGCGTTAAACAACCAGGCGGTAAGGCAACTAAGAATTTAGTTAAGAACTATCGTGCCGAAATCCTTGTTAAGAAGGGTTCAAAGATTAAGTCATGGAAGGACTTGAAGGGTAAGTCAATCTCAGTTCAAAACCCAACTTCATCTGCAGGTTACGTTTTCCCAGTTGCTGAACTTAAGGAAAAGGGCTTGGATGTAACCAAGGACTCTAAGTTAGTTACTGTAACTGGTCATGACCAAGCTGTTTTGAACGTATTGAACGGTGACACCGATGCAGCATTTGTCTTTGAAGATGCACGTAACACTGTTTTGAAGGACAACCCAAAGATTATGAGTCAAGTTGTTCCAATTTACTTCACTAAGCCAATTCCAAACGATACTATTTCAGTAATTCCAAGCATGTCTAAGTCATTCCGCAAGAAGCTTGCTAAGGCATTTATCGCTGTTGGTAAGTCTAAGGAAGGCCGTAAGGTTATTGAAAGTGTCTACAGCCACGAAGGCTATGATTACGCTAAGGACAGTGACTTCAACATTGTTCGTAAGTATGACAAGATGGTTGAATCCACTAAGAAATAATAATTCAAATTAAGGGAGCTGCGATTAAATGGCAGATAAGCCAATGATCCAATTAAAAGATGTTTCTAAGATCTATGACAATGGGACTGTCGGTTTAAAGGACATCAATTTAACAATTAATAAGGGCGAATTCGTTGTAGTAGTTGGTCTATCAGGTGCAGGTAAATCAACTCTGCTTCGCTCCATCAATCGTTTACACAATATCAGTTCGGGCGATATTTTGATTGACGGCAAGTCAATTACTCAGGCAAAAGGTAAGAACTTGCGTAACTTGCGCCGTGATATCGGAATGATTTTCCAGAGCTTTAACTTAGTTAAGCGTTCCAGCGTTTTACGTAATGTATTAGTTGGCCGCGTTGCTTATTACCCAACTTGGAAGACCACGTTTAATTTATTTAGCAAAGAAGATAAACAAAAGGCCTATGAGGCATTGCAAAAAGTTGACTTGGCTGACAAGGTTTATGCTCGTGCCGATGAGTTATCTGGTGGTCAACAACAACGTGTTGCGATTGCTCGTGTTTTGATGCAAAATCCTAAAATTATTTTGGCCGATGAACCAACTGCATCACTTGACCCACAAACATCAGTCAGAGTCATGAATGACTTAAAGATGTTGAACGAAAAATACGGCATGACTGTTGTTGCCAACTTGCACAGTATCGAATTGGCTCAACAATTTGGTGAACGTGTAATTGGTATTCGCGCTGGTCAAGTTGTTTATGATGGTAAGATGAAGGATACTCCTAAGTCTGTCTTCACTGATATTTATAATGGTGGCGACGGCAGCGAGGAGGCAGAATAATGCCTAAAACAAAAGAGGCAATGAATTTGCCTAAGCGTAAATTCAAGATTATGAATTTGGTTTGGACCATCATCATGGTCGCTGGCTTGTTCATTTCAATTGATGTAACCAATACGCACATTTCTGTTTTATTCCAAAACTGGGATCAATTTGCGGATATTTTTGTGCAAATGTCTCACCCAGATTGGGGCTATATGAGTGTTATTTGGCCTAAGTTGATTGAAACGATTAAAATGGCTGTTTTGGGAACCGTCATTGGGTCAGTAATCGCATTTATTTATTCATTATTAATTGCACGTAATATTGTTAAAAACAAGGCAGTGACTGGTGTGCTTCGTTTTATCATGAACATCATCAGAACTATTCCTGACTTGCTTTTGGGTGCGATTTTCGTAGCTATTGTTGGTATCGGTCCTGTTGCCGGTGTCATGGCTTTGGCAGTTTTCACCTTTGGTGTGGTTGTTAAGCTGTTCTACGAAGCAATTGAAACTATTGATCCAGGTCCAATTGAAGCTTTAACTGCAGTAGGTGCTAATAAATTACAAATTATTCACCAAGCAGTTTTGCCACAAATCATGACTTACTTCATTTCATATGTTTTATATGCATTCGAAATCAATGTCAGAGCATCAACAGTCCTTGGTTATATCGGTGCCGGTGGTATTGGTTTGAACTTGCAACAGACTTTGCAGGTCTTCAACTATGCTCAAACTGGTACGATCATCATCGTTATTATCGTAGTTGTTGTCTTAATCGACTATGTTTCATCTAAGTCACGGGAGGCGTTAATGAGATAATGGATACTACTATGAAAAAATTACCTGCTAAACCCGTTGACCGTAAGAAGCAAGTAGTGCATTGGCTGATTGCGATTGTGACAATCATCATTATTGTTTGGTCATTCACTGGCATTAACTTTGGTGGGATCAAGGCAACTGCTGGCCAGATTGCAGGAGCGATTTTCTCAGGGATTTTCCATCCGGATTGGAAATACGTTTACAATGGCTCTGGTGAAGATCTGATCTCGCAATTATGGCAAACTATTTGTATCGCATTCTTAGGTACATTTATTTCTGCAATTATTTCATTGCCATTTGCCTTTTGGGCAGCACACACTAAGCATAAGCACTGGTACACTTCAAGAATTGGTAAAATTGTTTTGGCAATTATCCGTTCTTTCCCAGAAATTGTTTTAGCCTTGATGTTCATTAAAGCTGTGGGTCCAGGCTCTGCAGCCGGTGTTTTGGCATTGGGTTTCCACTCGGTGGGGATGCTTGCCAAGCTGTTTTCAGAGGCAATTGAAAACTTGGATGACGGACCAAATGAAGCTGTTGTTGCAGCCGGTGGTTCTAAGTTTCATGTGGTCATGTTCTCAACTTTGCCTAACTTGATGCCAGCACTTATTTCAAATACGCTTTATCGTTTTGATGTTTCCATTCGTTCCGCATCTATCCTTGGTTTGGTAGGTGCCGGTGGTATCGGTTATCCATTGATTATTGCCTTGCAATATCGTCAATGGGACCGTGTTGGTATCATTTTGCTAGGGATCATCATTATGGTGGTGATCATCGACTGGATTTCTGGTTGGATCAGAAAGAAGTTAGTCTAATTCCCAAAATTTGAATATTAAAGAAAGCGAAGACGAAAAGTCCTCGCTTTTTTGTTAGCCGTGAAACTTAAATTGGCATTGATTTAAATGATCATTGATTAATCCGATTCCCTGCAAGTAGGAATAAATGACTACAGGTCCCACAAAGGAGAAACCATCTTTTTTCATTTGTTTGGATATCTTTTGCGATAGGTCATTAGAAGTGGGAACGTCATCAAAGCTGGCAATATCATGCACAATTGGAGTAGGTACAAAATTTTGTAAATATTTGGCGACTGAACAATATTTTTGTTCAATTGTCAAAAATGCCCGAGCATTTTTAACAGCAGCATTAATTTTCATTCGATTACGGATAATGCCCTTGTTTTGCATTAATGAATCGATATCTTTATCGGTCATCTTTGCGACTTCAGAGATCTGCCAATTTTTGAATGCAGCTTTAAAATTGTCGCGTTTATGCAAAACTGTGGACCAGCTTAAACCTGATTGGAAAAGTTCGAGCACAAGCATTTCATACAAATGTGACTCATCTAGATTAAGTTTGCACCATTCATGATCGTGATACTCCTGTACTGCTTCGTCTTTTGTATCGCCCCATGGACAGCGAATAATTTCTTGATTCATATTTTTCTCTCTTTCTATGTAAGTAATGTTTTACCCCTCTATTATTTATTACGCAAAAAAATGCGATTATTTTTTGAGAAATTATATTTTTATGTGCGAAATAAGGGTTTTAACAGCTTTTTTTGCTATAATTAGGTGTGAATTTCGAGGAGGATCCTATGGAAAAATTAGATACCATGATGTTGGCTGATGATTTAGCCTTATCACAAGATAAAATTTTAAATGGCGAACAAGACTTTGGCGCTGAAGCTGTTTACAAAGTAATCGATAACTTGGGCGTTTTAAATAACCCAATCAAGGATTACTTCGACATGACTGAAGAACAATATTATGAAGCTGAAAGCGATCACAAACTAACTTTGATCAAGATGGACAGTAAGTTGACTGATTTGCATGATCGCATTTTAACTAACCATGTTGATGGTTTTGTTGATAAGGACGAGATCAACTTGACCTACAATCATGAGAATCCATATGAAGATGATTTATACGATCCAACTACTGATTATCGTGAAATTGTTTACAGCTTGAAAGTTATTGGTGCGGTTCAAGCAATTGCAGCTAAGGACTTGCAAGAAGTATTGTCTAAAGATGCTGTATTATCAATTGGACTTGCCGCATATTCTTTAGCACACAACGCATAAATTATTTGAGTCGGCTGGTAAGCGGCCGGCTTTTTTTGCTTTTTTGAGGCGAAAAGATGAATTTGTTTAAACACATAAAGGGAATAGTTGATCGAATCGTTGGCGCCAAAAAACGCTCTGCAATGGATAAAGATAGTGAATTGCTTGATCCGATGCAAAAATATACTACTGTTGGAGAATATCATGTTGGTGCCGTTGATGGTACGCCGCATGGTAAGGACTATGTTTTAACCGTTTATCAAGACGAAGACGGCGTGTTGCGACAAGCACTTAGTCCAGAGAGTACAACTAAATTAGCACCGGAATATTTACGCAAGTATAATGCGAAACTAGGTCATTTTCGTGCCTTTCATAATAAGAAGACAGGGCGCCGTTATTGGGTGGAAAATTACTTGGATAATTTCACTACGGAAGTGAAAAAGCATATTCGCCCAGGCACTAATTCGGTCAATATCGGTGTAATTACAGATACTCACTTTAAAGATAAAGATAGCAGCGATTTTTATGGCTTTAATGGGCTGCAACATGTGCAAGAATTTTCTTATTTAGATCAATCTGGCTTGGTAGATTTAAAAGTCCACTTAGGTGACTGGATCGATGGCTCCGATGCTGGCCTGGTCAGTGAAAGTGAATTGGTCAAGCTGAACAAGTCTTTTAAGTCGGATCAGGTGCCATATTTGAGTATCAAGGGTAATCATGATGAAAATGATAAGTTTGATGAACATCATGATTTAAAAGCCTCATTTCCAGAAAATGAATTCGAAAATATTATGTGGCCCGATATGTACCGGCAACGAGGAATTCATTATGTTTCGCGCCAGCACGGGGTGGCATACTTTGATTTAGATGACGTGCGGGTGATTTCAGTTAATACGTCAGATGTTCCATATGAATTAAATAACCGCGGGCAAAAGCGCTATGACAATAAGATTGTATTGGCTGTGCGTGAAGATCAAATTGAGGAAATTATCGAAATTTTGGCTAATTCTTCCAACAAAAAGATCATCTTCATGTCCCATGCCAACCCGATTAATCGAAAGGGGTCTAATGCACTTAAGTATAATGGCCGCTCTTTGCACGAACTGCTAGTTGCTTTTAATCAACGTGAAAAAGGTCGAATGCACGCTAGCAATGGTGTTCCAGCAGAATTTCGTTTATCAAATGGTTTTGATTTTACCAATATCAAGAATGCGAGAATTATTGCCTACTTCTGTGGACATCGGCATCGTGAAGACCAGTATCGGATCAACGGGATTCAATATATTTTGTTTAACTGTTCTGCCTTGATGGGGCCAAATCATTCGCTAACAACTAAATACAACAAAAACTTAGACCGAAGAATTGATCAAAATAATGAATTTGCGGGTTATATTGTGAACGTCGATTTAAAACGACACCGCATTCAATCCTTTGGCTATGGTGCAGCTTCTAGACGCCGGGTGTATTTCATTTAGTTAAGGAATAGTAAAGGTATTTGGCTATTACAAGTGTTTAGCTTATAATAAAAAAGTTAAAGTAAAAAATAGTGAATATTATAGCAAATATTAAGATTTAGAGATTTGACTTAGGGGAATTTAAATTATGTGCGGAATTGTCGCGTTTTATGATCCAAAGATAAATGAAAAACAAGCTGTTATTGGTAAAATGATGGCTGCAATTAAACACCGTGGACCTAATTCTGACGGTTATTATACTAACGATGAAGTTGCCCTTGGCTTTAGAAGATTGTCAATTATTGACCTTCGTGGGGGCAGTCAACCTATTTATAACGAAGATAAAACTCGAGCAATTATTTTTAATGGGGAAATTTATAACTTTAAACCATTAAGAGAAGAATTAATTAAGGCAGGTCACGTCTTTTCTACTAAGGCCGATACTGAAGTATTATTGCACGGCTATGAAGAATGGGGCATGGATGGCTTACTTAAACGTGTTCGCGGGATGTTTGCCTTCCTTATTTGGGATGACAACAATAAGACCCTTTATGGTGCCCGTGACTTCTTTGGGATTAAGCCAATGTACTACAGTAACCAAAATGGGCACTTGCTTGTTGGTTCAGAACTTAAGAGTTTCTTGGAATTTCCAAAGTTTAAGCGCGAATTAAACGTTGAAGCAGTTAAGCCATACTTGATGAATCAATACAATGACCTAGAAGAAACCTTCTTTAAGGGCGTTTACCGCTTCCCAGCGGGCCACTGGTTTGAATACAAAGATGGTGAAATGAAGACCCATCAATATTGGGATGCTGAATATAAAGAAAATAGCCTTTCCTTTGAAGAAACTTTGCAAAAGATCAACGAAGATTTGAAAGAAACGGTTGATTTGTATAGAAACGCTGATGTTAAGGTTGGTGCTTTCTTATCAGAAGGAATCGACTCTTCATACTTGACTAGTTTGCTTAACCCAGATGACGTTTTCTCAGTAAGTTTTGATGATTCAACTTATGATGAAGCTTCTAAGGCTAAGGCATTAGCAGATATTAATCACTGGAAGTTCTTCAGCGATAAGGTTGATGCTGATGAAGCTATGCGTGACTTCCCAGAAATGCAATACCACATGGATGAACCTGATGCTAACCCATCAATCATCCCACTTTGGTATTTGTGTAAATTAGCGCGTAAGCATGTTACTGTTGCCTTATCTGGTGAAGGTGCCGATGAATTGTTTGCCGGTTATGTGAACTACGGGATGCACACGCACAATGATATTATTAAGGTCTTTACTTCAGAACTTAAGAAGTTGCCTGAAAAGAAGCGCGTGAAGTTGGCACATAAGATTAAGAGAATGCCTAATTTCCCAGGTAAGGTACATATGTACACCAACTTGGCTGAGCCAAGTGAATTTTATGTTGGTCAATCAGTGATCTATGATATGGATTATCCAACTATCTTCACTTCTAAGGATGCTAACAGCATTTTGCAGCCTACTTACCGCAATAAGTTAACCGTGAACGGTATCTATCAAAAGGACTTCAAGAAGGTTAAGGGTATTGACAATGTTAAGCAGATGCAATATATTGACTTGCACCACTTCATGCTTAATGACATTGAACAAAAGGCTGACAAGATTTCAATGGCTCACTCATTGGAAGTTCGTGTACCATACCTTGATAAAAAGATTGCAGAATTAGCTAACTCAATCCCAACTAAGTACTTAGTTAACCGTCATGATACTAAGTATGCTTTGCGTAAAGCTTCAGAAAAAGTTTTACCAGATGAGTGGGCTAAGAGACCTAAGCTTGGCTTCCCAACTCCAATTAAGCAATGGTTGAAGGAACCACGTTTTTACAAACAAGTTCATGCTCTTTTTGAAGAAGAATTTGTCAATGATATTTTTGACCAAAAGAAGATTATCAAGTTACTTGACGACAACTATGAAGGTGATGGCTCACATAGACGTCAAATCTGGACTATCTACACCTTCCTTGTTTGGTACAAGTTGTTCTTTGTTGATTACGAAAACACAGTTAAGAAATATCAACACGTGCAACCTGAAGTTGCTAAGCTAATTTCACAGGGTAAATTACTATAATTCTAGGGAGATTTTTTGAGGATGAGTAAAAAATTTACGCCGATCTTACTCGGTAGTGATATCAACGTGTATGGTATGGCACGTTCATTTAATGAAGCATATGGCATTAAAGTGAAGGCCTTAGCTGACGTTCAACTTGCTGCTACTCGTTATTCAAGCATTGTGGACGTTGAATTGCATCATGGCTTTAGTAGCGATCCTACTTTTATGGACGTGATGCACAAAAAGATGGAAGAATACAAGAATCACGAGGAGCCAGTTATCTTGATTGCTTGTGGTGATGGCTATGCTGAGTTGCTTTCTAAGCACCAAGATGAATTGAAAAAGGTCTTTATCGTTCCTTACATAAAATATGACTTACTTGAAAAATTAATCTCTAAGGAAGGCTTTTATGAAATTGCGGAAGAATATGGCTTGCCTTACCCTAAGACTAAGATCATTACGATGGATGACTACAAGTCAGGTAAGTACGAGGATGTCCCATTTGATTTCCCAGTGGAATTAAAGCCGGAAGATCCAGTTTCATGGTTGAAGTGTCAATTTGAAGGTCGGAAGAAGACTTTTGCCATTCAAGATAAGGCTGAATTTAAGGATATCGTAACTAAGATTTATACTCATGGCTACAACGCTGACCTTATTTTGCAAGACTTTATTCCTGGTGATGATTCTAACATGCGGACCTTGAATGCTTATGTTGATAAGAACCACCAAGTAAAAATGATGTGTTTAGGGCACCCATTATTGGAAGACCCAACTCCACAATCAATTGGTAATTACATGGCGATTTTGCCTGAGTACAATGAAAAATTGTACGAAGAAGTACAACAATTCCTTGAAAAGTTGAACTACACTGGTATGGCCAACTTTGATATCAAATATGATCCACGTGATGGTGAATTCAAGTTCTTCGAAATCAACTTACGTCAGGGACGTTCTAGCTTCTACGTAACTTTGAATGGTTACAACTTGGCTAAATGGTACATTGATGACTATGTTGAAGATGCCTTGAAAGATAAGGAAACAGTTTATGGTAATAAGCTTGAATCTAAATACAAGCTTTGGTTAGGCGTGCCTAAGAAGATCTTCAATAATTATGCTTATGACAACGACTATAAGACGACTGCTGACGAACTTATTCGTGAGGGCCGCTATGGTACTACTGTCTTTTATGACAAGGATAGAAACTTCAAGCGCTGGTTATTGATGAAGTACATGTTCCATAACTACTTCAAACGTTACAAGACTTACTATGAAGTTAATAAGGGTAAGATCTTTGACGAAGAAAATAAAAAATTAAACAAATAGTTTAAATTGAGAGGTAAAAAATGCCTCTCTTTTTTTCTAAAAAATTTTAGCTGAATCATTTCCCAATTTAATGGTCTTTTGGTTAATACAAGATATATTCATCTATATTTGAACATAATACAAGATGTTGTGCTTTGTGCTATGATAAAGACACGATATTTGGAGTGATTGAAATGCTAAAAGAAGAATTTAACCAACAAAATGTAACAAAATTTAATACGCCTAAAACTTTTGTTAAACGTGATGGGTCAAAGTATCCGTTCGCAATTTTTAAACTCAACATGGTTTTGCATAACCTAGATTTAGATAATGTAGCACCTGCTGTAATTGAAAAAATTGTGGCTAAACTAGATGCTGCTGATGAAGTAAATGCACAAGATGTAGCAGTTGCTTTTAGAGATAGCCTAAATGAGTTGGGTTATTTGGATGAAGCTAAAGCTTATGTGCAATACCGCAAGCACGATGAAGAGGAATGGATTAAACAAACCGATACTCGTGCACGGTTAAAGCGAATGGTTAATGGTGACCCAACGATTGTTAACGAGAATGCCAACAAAGATAGTGAGGTCTTCAGTACTCAACGTGATTTAACTGCCGGGACCGTTGGTAAAACAGTTGGTTTGACCATGATGCCTGAGCACATTGCTAAAGCCCACTTGCGCGGTGATATTCACTGGCATGACTTGGATTACACACCACTTTCACCAATGACTAACTGCTGTTTGATTGACTTTAAGGATATGCTAACTAATGGCTTCAAGATTGGAAATGCCTATATGACTAGTCCTAACTCAATCAATGTGGCTACACATCAAGTTACGCAAATTATTACTAATGTAGCTTCTAGTCAATATGGTGGCTGTTCTTTTGATCGAGCTGATGAAGTGTTGGCTCCTTTTGCAGAGAAAAACTACCAAAAGCATTTAAAGGATGCTGGCAAGTTTATTGATGATCCTGAAAAGCTGGAAGAATATGCTAAGAGTCAAACTAAGAAGGACATTTACGATGCCATGCAAGGCTTGGAATATGAGATTAATACCATGTTCTCTAGCCAAGGACAAACGCCATTTACTACTTTAGGTTTTGGTTTAGGTACTTCTTGGATTGAAAAAGAAATTCAAAAAGATATCTTGCGTATCAGAATTAAAGGATTGGGTAGAGAACGCAGAACCGCAATTTTCCCTAAATTAGTTTTCACCATTAAGAAGGGCTTGAACTTACATCCAGGGGACCCTAACTACGATGTTAAACAACTGGCTATTCAATGTTCAACTAAGCGGATGTATCCAGACGTTTTAATGTATGATACGATCAAGAAAATTACAGGTTCTTTCAAGGCTCCAATGGGCTGTCGTTCATTCTTACAAGGCTGGAAGGATGAAAATGGTAAGGAAGTTAACTCGGGCAGAATGAACTTGGGTGTTGTAACTGTTAACTTGCCAAGAATTGCCATGGAGAGTCATGGCGATAAGAAGTTATTCTGGGAAATCTTCAATACTAGAATGCGGACTTGCCACCAAGCTTTAGCCTTTAAGGGTAGACGTGCAATTCAAGCTAAGCCTGAAAATGCGCCAATTATGTATCAATATGGCGTCTTTGGTAAACGACTTAAGCCAGGTGATGATGTTAACGAGCTTTTCAAAAATGGTCGAGCTACGATTTCGTTAGGCTACATCGGTTTGTACGAAGTA
Source organism: Lactobacillus sp. UMNPBX16 (assembly GCF_002553775.1). Taxonomy (NCBI): domain Bacteria; kingdom Bacillati; phylum Bacillota; class Bacilli; order Lactobacillales; family Lactobacillaceae; genus Lactobacillus; species Lactobacillus sp. UMNPBX16. Next base: position 46,365 of record NZ_PCYU01000002.1, on the reverse strand, counting down.
GGGACAGTCTTTTATGGTCCTGATTGGGAACACAATGAAGAAGCACATGATTTTACAATTGAGATCGTGAAGAAAATGCATGACTTGTGTGCTAAGTGGGAAAAAGAGGACCCATATCATTGGCATTACAGTTTGTACTCAACTCCTAGTGAAAGTCTAACTGATCGCTTCTGCCGGCTCGATACGGCAAAGTTTGGCAAGGTGAAGGACATCACTGATAAGGAATACTACACTAATTCGTTCCACTATGATGTTCGTAAGCACCCAACCCCATTTGAAAAGTTGACTTTTGAAGCACCATATCCATATTATGCTGCAGGTGGTTTTATCCATTATTGTGAGTACCCTAACTTGAAGCAAAATCCAGCAGCCCTTGAAGCAGTTTGGGATTGGGCTTATGACAAGGTAGGCTATCTAGGAACTAATACGCCAATTGATAAATGTTATAAGTGCGGTTTTGCTGGTGAATTCAAGTCTACTGCCAAGGGTTTTGAATGTCCTAAGTGTGGTAATCATGATCCTGCTACTTGTGATTGTGTCAAGCGAACTTGTGGCTACTTGGGCAACCCATTGAAGCGGCCAATGGTTCACGGTCGTCATGAAGAAATCGTGCACCGGGTTAAGCATATGGACTTTGGCATGGAAGATAGTTTAGCTACCGAAGAAGAAGTAAAAAACGGTGAGTACTAATGCCTGAAAAAGATAAAAACACTCAAGAAGGACCAGATATCCGGAGTAATTTGATCAAGGTTAATATGGGTGGGGATACCATGTTTGTGGATCCTGACCAATATAAGCCACAGTTAGATCACCAACGTGAGTTAAAAAGAATGCACCGCAAGCCGAAAAATCCAAAACCACAAGAGTGGAAGACTGAGGATTATTCTAAACATAAAATTGCGGATTATAAGCCATTTAACTTTGTTGATGGTGAAGGCGTTAGATGTAGTCTTTATGTTTCAGGCTGTTTGTTCGATTGCCCTGGTTGCTATAATTTAGCAGCCCAAAACTTTAATTATGGTTTTCCATATACGCAAGAATTGGAAGACCGCATTATTAAAGACTTGGGCCAGCCATACGTGCAGGGATTAACCTTACTAGGCGGAGAGCCATTCTTGAATACTTGGGTTTGTTTAAGAATTATTAACCGAATTCGAAAAGAATTTGGCCACAGTAAGGACATCTGGTCCTGGTCTGGATATACTTGGGATGAATTGCAAAAAGAAACACCTGATAAAAAGGAAATGTTGTCTAAGATAGATATTCTAGTTGATGGCCGCTTTATGAATGATTTAAAGGATTTAACCCTGCAATTCAGAGGTTCTAGTAACCAACGAATTATTGATGTGCCAAAGTCGATGAAGGCAGGCAAGGTTGTCATCTGGGATAAATTGCAAAAATAAGATAAACTAAAGTCCGGAATGATTTTCTGGACTTTTTTGCTAGGTGAAAAAATGGAAGAAAAAAATATTAAACAAGTTGATCAAATCATGACGGCCTTGACCCAAGTGATTGATCCAGAATTACAAGTTGATGTAGTAAATCTTGGTCTGATTTATGGCATCGATATCGAAGGAGATAAGGCAACCATTAAGATGACTTTGACAATTATGGGTTGCCCTTTATCTGATTATTTGGAACAACATATTCAAAAAGCTGTTCTTTCAGTTGCTGGAATTAAGTCTTGTGACATTAAGTTGGTCTGGTATCCCGTCTGGACGACAGAGCGTCTTTCTAGTGCAGCTAAAAAGCAATTAGGTGTAACTAACCATGATGATCAAATTAAGCAGGAGAAAGCCACTAAAGAGAAGATTATCGACTTTTCAGTACCGATCAAGAAAATGGCAGATGAATACCCTGACTTTGTTCAACTTATGTACGATTGTGGTTTTACTAGAATTAAAATTCCTGGATTGCTTAAAACGGTGGGGCGTGTGATGACCATTCCATTGGGAGCCCAGGCAATGAAACTTGATTTGGCTAAAGTGAAAAAAGCATTTGAAGATAAAGGATACAAGGTAATCAATGACTGATAAAAAAAGACAGGACGCAATCCTGAAAATTTTGCATTATATTCAAAACGGCGGCGATTTTGCGACCGCAAAGAAGATGTTTCAAGAAGAATTCGATCAGGTTGATGTGGCCGAAATTACAGCGGCAGAGCGCGAATTAATCAAGCAGGGGTTAAACCCAGCAGAGATTCAATACCTGTGTAATGTGCATGCCGATGTCTTTAAGGGTAATATCAAGGAGAATGCGGTAAATCCTGATTTTGCTACTCCGGGGCACCCGGTGCATACGATTAAGCTGGAAAATATGGTACTGAAATCATTGGTTAATGACGCACTCTTGCCAGATTTGAAAAAGTATCAAGCAGGTCAAGATACACTGGATAAAATCAGAAAAGAATTGAGTGATTTGGCAACAATCGATAAGCATTACCGACGTAAGGAGACCTCGCTTTTTCCATTAATGAATAAATATGGCATTACAGCTCCGCCCGAAGTGATGTGGGGCGTTGATGATGATATTCGCGATTTAATTGGGGATGCAAGCAAGATTGCTGGTGAGGAGCATCCAGATAAAGATCAGTTGGCTGAGGCAATTAAAAAGGCGAGTCATGAAGTGATTGAGATGATCTTTAAAGAGGAGAGCATTATGATTCCGATGATTGACGAGGTAGCTGATCAAGATGATTGGTACAACGTTAAACGCGAAGAGAGTCAGATTGGCTATACCCTGATTCGCAAGCCAATGAATTGGAAGCCAAAGGAAGCTAAAAAAGAAGCAGGGCCTATTTCTGTTAGCAATCTTTCATCCTTCCTCATTAATTTTGAAGAAGGAAGGTTAAATTTAGAGCAGTTAAATGCAATTTTGGATATGTTGCCATTTGCATTGACCTTTATTGATGAACACGATAAGGTAGCTTATTTTGGCGGCGGTGCTGAGATTTATCCGCACTCGCGCAATGCTATTGGCAATGACGTATTCTCGTGTCACACTGCTAAAAGTAGACCGTTAATTAAAAAGATTTTTGCGCAATTTCATTCAGGTGAAGTTGACAAGTATGAGTTTCACTTTACTCCACACAAGATGAAGCGCTGCTTATACCTACGCTATTATGCAGTACGTGATAAAAATGGAAAGTATCTGGGCTGCTTGGAGGTAGCACAAGATGTGACGGAAATTAGAAGCTGGACTGAAGAAAAGAAAAAAATTTAACTTGTTGGGCTGTGTTCTAGTAAGGGATGCAGCTTTTTCTTTTGCCCTCGTGCAAAAAATCACAATTCTTGCTAGACTAGATTGAGAGAATGATTAAAAAGAAGGGAAGAGAGAAAATGCGCACAGCACATGGAAAACAACCAGCTGATGAAATCAAATTGCATTGGCTTCTTCTAGGCCAATTACTAACGTGGCTGGGTTCCAGCTTCATTTGGCCATTGACTTCAGTTTACCTGCACGACCATCTTGGCGTTTCACTAGCTTTAGTGGGTGTCGTTTTGCTGTTCAACTGTGTTGCAAATATGATTGGGTCATTTATTTCAGGCTGGTGCTATGACCATATGGATCCATATGTCTTGCTGATTGTGGGGGCTGCTTTAGATGCGGCTGTCTTGTTTGGCATGGCTTTGAATCATAGTTGGCCGTTATATTGGCTCTGGATGACTTTAACTGGCTTTTTGGGCGGCTGGAATGGAGCATTGATTAACTCGATTGCTACTAGTATTAAATCTAAGCCAGGTCGTTATGTCTTCAATATGATCTACTTTGCTCAAAATGTTGGGGTCGTTTGTGGGACATTAGCAGTAGGTTATCTTTATGATTATTCAGTGACTTTATTATTTGTCATTGCTGGTCTTTTATTCGTTGGCGTTTGCGTTAACGCAATTATTAATTATCGGCCAATGATTCAGTTCCACAAGGAGCGTTTGGCTAACAAAGGCGAATCAAAGAAGAAGGCCTTTGAGCCGATGCCAAAATACAATCTGATTATGTCAATTGGCTTTTTTGTTACGATCGCTGTAATTTGGTTGATGTACATGAACTGGGAATCAAACTTGTCTGTCTACATGGTTTCTTTGGGCATTCCTTTTCATCTGTATAGTTTGTTATGGACCATCAATGCCGGAATTATTGTCATCGTGCAAGCTATCTTAAGTCGTTTTACTATCTTTAAGAGCTTATTTAGACAAATTTTATTTGGCACTTTGATGTTTGCAATTTCTTTTGTTACTTTGATTTTTGCCAAAGATTTTGCACATTTCGCCTTATCCATGGTTATCTTAACTTTAGGTGAAGCAACCGCAATGCCGTCGATTCCAACTTATGTCAATGATCTGTCGCCCGATTCTAGTAAGGGCAAGTATCAAGGCTTAACCTTGTCTGCATCGTCAATTGGTCGAGCTCTAGGGCCGTTATTTGGTGGTTTAATCATTGAAGATTTCGGCTATATTCAATTCTTTGCTGTTGCTGCAATTGGTATCTTTTTGCTTTTAGTCATGCTTATTCCAATGCATGCGAAACTACAGAAAAAACTAAAATTATTTGTAAAATAAAAGCAATATGATAGCGTTAATTTTTTTATAATGCTATCATGTTTTTATATAAAAAAATTTTTCCACTAGGGAGGTAATTTAATGTATTTTAACGTACGCGGCGGTGCTGGTGACATTACTAAGGCTAATACTTCAGCGCGTCTACAAGATAATTTATATTTGGCTGTTAACTCAGAATGGTTGGAAAAGGCTAAAATTCCATCTGATCGTTCAAGAACCAGTTCATTTGATGGGATCGATCTTAATATTGAAAAGAACTTGATGCAAGATTTTGCAGATTTTGCTGCTGGTAAGAAGGAACTGCCTACTGTGCCTAACTTCAAGAAGGCAGTTGAGCTTTACAAGGTTGCTAAAAACTTTGACAAGCGAAATGCGGATGGTGCCGCACCTATTCAGGCAGATTTGCACGAAATTTTAGACTTGCGCAACTTCGCTGACTTTAACTTGAAGGCAGCAGATTTTTACAAGAATGGTTTTGCCGTTCCATTTGCTTTCAGTGTTGAAGCAGATATGAAGAATACTAAGATTCACTCATTGAATTTTGGTGGTCCAAGTACTTTCTTGCCAGATACGACTACTTACAAGACTCCAGCTGCTGAGAAGTTATTGGATGTTTTGAAAAAGCAATCTATTAAGTTGTTAACAATGGCCGGACTTGATGAAAAGGACGCAGAAGATTACGCTGGCTTGGCAATTAAGTATGACGCTAAGATTGCTAAGGTAGTTAAGTCAACTGAAGAATGGGCTGATTATCCAGCAACTTATAATCCAGTTTCATTGACTGACTTTGAAGCAAAATTCGATTCCTTCAAGATGGATTACTTCTTGGGCGGATTATTTACCAAGAAGCCAGAACGGGTAATTTCAACTGAACCACGTTACTTAGATCACGCGGAAGAATTGTTGAATGAAGAAAACTTTGCTGAAATTAAGGCTTGGATGCTGGTTAAGTTTATTAATGGCGTAGCTTACAGCTTGTCACAAGATTTCCGTGAAGCTGCCTTTCCATTTAGTCAAGCTTTGTCAGGCCAACCTGAGCTTTCAAGTGGCGTTAAGCAGGCATATCATATTACTAATGGTGACTTCGGCGAAGTAGTAGGTGTCTACTATGGTCAAACTTACTTTGGCGCAGAAGCTAAAGCAGACGTGACTGATATGATTCACAAGATGCTTGATGTTTATGAAAAGAGAATTCGTGAAAATTCATGGCTTTCTCAAGCAACTAAGGATAAGGCAATCGTTAAGTTGCGCGCTTTGATCTTGAAGATCGGTTATCCAGACAAGATTGAAGAAATCTATGACCGTTTACAAGTTGATCCAACTGCTAGCCTTTATGAAAATGAAGTGCAATTTGGTCGGGAACAAATTAAGTACAATCTTGAGAAATTGTACCAAGATGTTGACCGTACGGTATGGTTGATGCCAGGTGATATGGTTAATGCATGTTACGACCCACAAAGAAATGATTTAACTTTCCCAGCTGCAATTTTGCAAAAACCATTCTATGACTTGAAACAAAGTCGTGCTACTAATTATGGTGGAATCGGCGTTGTTATTGCACACGAAGTATCACATGCCTTTGACAATAACGGTGCTCAATTCGATGAGTTTGGTAACATGAAGAATTGGTGGACTGATGAAGATTTTGCTGAATTCAAGAAGAGAACGCAAGCTGAAATCGACTTGTTTGATGGTATTGAATATGGCCCTGTAACCTTGAACGGTAAGCAAATCGTGTCTGAAAATATTGCCGACCAAGGTGGTTTAACTGCTGCTGTTGAAGCTAATAAGGGTGAAGGTGCTGATAAGAAGGCAATGCAAGAGTTGTTTGAAAACTTTGCTCGCGTTTGGGCAACTAAACAATTGCCAGAGTCAATCAAGACACAAGTATCTATTGATGTTCATGCACCCGGTCCAGAGCGTGCCAACGTTCAATCACAATGCCAAGAAGAATTCTATAAGGCTTTTGATGTGACTGAAAATGATGGTATGTGGCTTGCTCCTGAAAAGAGAGTAGTAATTTGGTAAGTAACTTTTCTTAATATCGAGTATGAAAAATTAGCTAAATTACATATAAGCTCCTATAATAAGAATGACTACAGTGCTGCTACTACACTGCAGCCCTTTATAACTTATTACCCATTAATAAATTTTTTGCACTAAAAAAGGCTCCTGTTCGGAGTCTTTTTTTGATGGTTATTTTGTTTTAGCGTTGGAATAATCTTTTGGTTTAATCCGTTTAATATAGGATGGATTTGGTCGACCAAGGATTAATGGAATCCGCTCGATGATTGTGTCAGCGTATTCCAATCCGAACCAGGAAGCAGGATTGGAAGAAAGGTTCTGCAAACGAACACGAGCTTCGACTAACCATTTTTCATATCCTACTAATTGCGTTTGCGGACTAATTACGTCTTGAACAATTACGAAGGCAAAGTCACCAACGTCCCGTCCTGGGGTAGTGGTGTATTCCTGTGGTTGTGCCTCGATCGTTCCGTCAGCAATCAAGTCGTGAACAATCTGACGAATGTAGACGTTCACACTGGTCTGCTTCTTGAATCCAAGATAAAGCTGAATGTTAATCACGTTCTTAGTACCGTAAGTGTTAACAGCATATTCAGCGGTAAATGGCTCGTTAGTAACATTGACAGTGACAAACCAGTAAGCCTTTGCTCGTTTAGGTCTTTTATCCAAAATTGAGTACAGGATTTCACGTTTGATAAACTTGTTGTACTTAACGTTGGCCATGTAAACCAAGTTGGTAGCATAAGTTGGGTAATTTTCATCGTGACTTAAGTTCGTTAACATGTCGGTATATTCATCTAAGCGAACGTAAGCATTGCGAGCTTCACGCTTGTCACGAACCTTGTTGCCGTAATACCAAACATACATTACGAAGCCGATAGCACCAGCGATGAAGAGTGAAACGTAACCACCATGAGTAAATTTAGTCAAACTTGAAATCATAAACATGATGTCAAGGACACCGAAGAAGATCAAGAAGATCCAGTTCCAAACAGTGTTGACTTTCTTCATTACTAACCATTCATAAAGCAGGATGGTAGTCATTAACATTGAAATTGTAATGGACAGACCATAAGCTGCTTCCATGTGAGCTGAAGTTTGGAAGTATAAGACGATTGCGATAGTAGCAACACAGATACCCTTGTTAATGGAAGGAATATAAATTTGTCCTTTTTCGTTAGATGGGTAGTTGATGTTCATTCTTGGCAAGAACTTCAAGCCTGAAGCTTCTGCAACTAAAGTGAATGAACCAGTAATTAGGGCCTGAGAAGCAATAACAGCAGCAATAGTAGCCAAAATGATGGCAAACAATCTGATGTTAGCTGGGATCATTTCAAAGAATGGATTGAGCACACCGCCGTCTGCAGGACGGTAAGTTGGGTTGTTCAAAATCCAAACGCCTTGACCAAAGTAGTTGAGTGACAAGCAAACAAAAACAAATGGCCAAGAACCAATAATATTGCTTTTACCAACGTGACCAACGTCTGAATATAGGGCCTCAGCACCAGTAGTAGCCAGGAAGATTGATCCTAAAATAAAGAGACCTGCCTTGTTATATGGACTAACTAGTAACCTAATAGCGTAGATGGGATTGATTGCTTGCAAGATTGACCAGTCACCAGCCATGTTCATTACACCCATACACCCAAAAAAGTGAACCAAAGGAACATGATTGGGCCGAAGGCTTTACCAATGATACTAGTTCCCATTTTTTGGATAGAAAACAGAACTAGCAGAATGACTACAGTGATGGCAATAACCATGTTTTGAGTAGAAACGGGTACATTGCCGCCAAAGTTCAGTCCTTTCAGTCCTTCAATCGCAGTTGTAACTGTAACTGCTGGAGTTAAAGTACCATCGGCCAAAATAGCGGCACCACCAATTAGCGCTGGTAGAACCAGCCATTTAGCTCGTTTTCTAACCAATGTGTATAAGGCAAAAATCCCACCTTCTCCGTGGTTAGTTGCCTTGAGGGCAATAATTACGGTTTGTAAGGTAGTTAGTAGCGTTACAGTCCAAAGAACCAATGAAATTGATCCAATGATAAAGTCACGATTTACATTACCAATGCCGCCATTGCCTTCGACAATTGATTTCATAACATAAAGCGGACTAGTACCGATATCGCCGTAAACAATACCGATGGCGATCAGTAAGCCAGCCGCGCTCATGCGTTTAGCTTTATTATTCATCATCTCGTTATCTCCCACAACAAAATTGTAGTTTTAATAAAAAAAGAAAATGCCACGATGACATTTTCCCTTGTTGTACCTATTTTCGTCTATTTCGCTGGACAATGCAAGTGAGATTTGTCAGAAATTGAATCTAGAATTTGGTGATGATAAAGTTAGTGCATTATAATAAAAAATATGCAGTAAAAAAGCTCCCATACAGGGAGCCTTTTTGATATAAATTATGAAAGTGATGAAGGAATCTTAGTACGTTGGTCTTCGTCCCATTTTTCCCATGCTTCATAAGTAAGCATTTCTTCTGGCTTAACACCAGTCTTTTCTTCCATGGTCTTAAGCAAGTCCTTAAAGTTGTAGTCGTGGTATTGTAACACATGATCAACCAACTTCTTGCGTGGGAAGTGGATGTTGTTTAAAACATAGCGATTGATATCAACCATGTTGTGATTTTCATCGTAAAGGTTGATAACTTCAAGATCGTCTTCATCGAATTCAGCGATGTAGAAGTTAGCGAAGACCTTTAAGTAATCAGGTTGTTCTTTGAATTCTTCCTGTGGCATAGTAGTCTTGTTAGCTTCTGGCATTACGACTTTAAGGTCGTCGTTTTCTTCATTTTCTTTATTAGCTTGAGCTTGAGCGTTCTTTTCTTCTTCAGTCAAAGTTGTTACCCCTTTATTTATAAATAAATAGATACAAAGTCAATAATAATTTTACAGACTTCTACAAATAAAAGCAAATAGAAGTGGTTGAGAGATGCAAAAGTATAGAAGTCAGTTTTGATTAGTAAAATGGAGTAAAATGAAGTAAAATATAAATGTAAAAAGTAAAATGAAGTAAAATGAGGAAAAATATGTATAATGAAAATCCTTTTGATGCTGAATTTGGCGGGATCCCAGAGCTATATCTTGATTTTAATGATGATGCAGTTAAATTTGCTCAAAGAGCCCATCGTCTCAAGAAACATCCAACTTATTCTCTCTTTATTACAGGGGTACGAGGTTCAGGAAAAACAGTTTTTATGAACAAAGTGGGTAAAGAACTAAAAAAATATAAAGATACTATGGTAGTCACTTTGCACAATTCTGATGATCTTTTTCGAATGATGTATATCAAGCTAGTGCCTATGCTAGATAAAATCAAAAAATGGACGCCATCAATTTCTATTAAAGTTCCTTTTGTATCAGTAGATTTCACTGAAGCAAATGAAAAGCATGATGAAATATATTATAAAGTAGAAATTAACAAGATTCTTAAAGCTTTGAACAAAGTGGGGATTCGTGTTGCATTTTGTATTGATGAAGTGTCAAATACACCCACAATTCAAAAATTGGCTGAGGAATTCAACGACTGGAGCCTAAATAACTATCAAGTTTCAGTGATTATGACCGGACTATTAAGTGAAGTGGCGGAACTATCAGGCACACATAATTTAACCTTCTTGGTTCGGGCGGATAGGTTTCACGTCTCTAAACTATTTGCGTCGTCAATTGCCAGAACTTACATGGATGTATTAGACATAACAGCTAAGCAAGCAGAAATTTTGGCAGATATGTCAAAAGGCTATGCTTATGCATTTCAATTGATCGGAGATTTGATGTATGAAAATTTGAGTCAAAAGATGACGTTTGAAAAAGCTTTGGAATATACTAAACTTAGATTCCGTGATGTACTTTTCAACCAAGCGTATGATGTAATTGCTCATGAATTAACGGATGTGGATTTTCAATTTTTGTACGCTATGGCGCAAGATAATAGTATTAGTTCAATTATTAGGACTATGCAAAAAAGTAAGCAGTATGTTAATAGCTATCGTGCAAAATTAATTAAATATGATCTAATTAAGCCAATAATTAGGGGAAAGGTCGGTTTTACCTTACCTTTGTTTAGAGATTTCATTCAAGCAAAGTATGATGAACTTAATTGGGGCTAGAATTTATTGAAAAAATTCGGCAGAAAATCACAGAAATGAACGCAGATCCAGTTTGGAGGGATACTATTATGGACTATGAGACTAAGCTAGCTGAAGAGCGTGAATACGGTGAAGAAAAAGGAATTTTAAGTGCAACAGTGAATGCAATTAAGAAGATCATTCGTCGTAACCGGAGCTATGGTGTATCAGATTCCAAACCTTTGGAGGATCTGACAGAAGACTACCATGATTCTGTTTCCCGGGATCAAATTGAACAAATGATGAAAGAAGCCTAGGTCTAATGAAAATAGCCGCTACTCAATGTGAGTAACGGCTATTTTTTACTTCTCGTCATCAGCGGAGCTAGAACTTGCGCAGATGATTGATCGTTGCTTGAGGAAGCCGCGCTGGATTGGTTGATGGATGATAATTTAAGTAATTATTCTTTTGAAAAAATATTTCTTACTTGTTGGAGTAAATTATCGAATTCTGTTGATTCTTTTATGTGGCCGATTATTTTTCCATGACGGGCAATGAAATCATACGATAGCATTTGAAATAATAATGCATCTCCATTTGTGTGACTAGCATAATCTAGCACATAGAATCTAAATGGATCATCTCTAATATGGTTATGAGTAATTGCTAGTCCTATTACTAATCCAGACTTTTTAGTGTAAGCATGTCTGCTCACTACTAAATAGCGTCTACGAATATTTCCTTTTTCAGGATCATGTCCACCCATTTCGTGACCAGCATGTGGTTCAGCATCGATCATTATTATGTCACCTTGATGGACATCAATCCTTCTCATTTGCTAGTTCCTTTCCGACAGGTTTGACTTCTCTAGGATTGTATCCTAATTCTTGGTATTCTCGCTTTATTTCAGTATCATAATCATAATCGTCATAAGCGGGGTCTGACCATAAATCATAATTGTTTTTAGCAATTCTTTTGTATACAATATCACCGTTTTTATTTACATCAACAGAGAATTCTGTATTAAGTGGAACTTTGATAGTACTTGGAATGGTAAGCACTATTGAATTTCCTTGTTTTCTAGCCTTGACTATCATAATAAGCCTTCCTTATGCTAAAAATATTTTATTATTTAAGTATATACTGTGAATACAGTGAGCACAAACAAAAGGAGCCACAAATTGGCTCCTTTTTCGTTTGCTTACTTGTTATCATCAGCAGCAGAGCTGGAACTTACGGCAGATGATTGATCGTTGCTTGAGGAAGCCGCGCTGGATTGGCTGCTGGATGATTGTTCCTGCTGGTGATCGCTTGAAGAAGATGAAGAACTTGATTGATCATCTGACTTCTTGTTTGATGAGCTGGACTTCTTGGACTGCTCTTTATCCTTATCAGATGAGGATTTTGCAGAATCATCCTGACTAGAATTGTCTTTGTTAGAATCTGCATCAGAATTATTAGATTTTTGCTGGTCAGGATCAGCGTTCTTTTTATTGGAATTATTATAGGAAGTATTATTGTGCGTTTGAGTGTTGGCATGGCTAATGTAAGCACCGGCGCCACCTCCACCTAAGATGAACATCGCAGCAATAACACCCCAAAAGACCAATTTCTTCATAATAATAAACTCTCCTTATTTTTAGAAAAAATATTAACGAATTTGAGCCAATTGGTGACTTTGAATCGTTAGTTATAGTGTAAGACATCCGGCCGGCAGGTTGATTACAAAATACTCAATTTTAACTAATTATTAAGAGGTAGAAGAAAAATATGAATTACGAATTAACTGAACAATCAATCCAATATGTATTTGGCAACAAGAAGTATAAGAATGGGCAAAAGACCCGTAACTTGAAGAACGTAAAGACTGGCGCTAAGGCAGATGAGTTGCAAAAGGTGGGTCAAGCAATTGCTAGTTTGCAAGAAGACTCACTTGATGAAGCATACTTAGTGCAGAAGTCACGTCTTGTACCAGCAGCTGAATAAATTAACGAACATATTTAGGAAATAAGGAGAAAAAATGATGGCTAAAACTACTAAGACTATGAAGTTAACTTTCTTGAACGGAGAAAAGAAGAAAATTAGTATTACATTGGGGGATGCAGTCGATAATCTAACTGCGGATCAAGTACGCGGTGCGATGAACACGATTGCGGAAGCCGATGCATTCGAGAAAGATGGTGTTGCATATTATCACACTCCTCAATCAGCTGCATACATTGAACGCACTGTTACTGATATCTTTAATGATTCAGCAGAATCTGCAGTTGAGCCTGCAGCTAAGCAAGACTAATCTGGACTTGCTTGACCAACTAATTAGCTTGGTCAAAAGGCTCAGGAGAAAATATCGCAAGATGTAGAGTTCACACTTAGACCTTTAACAGAAATCGTATAGTAATATTACTTTTTCAATTGATTTTGTTACATCGTTGTAAAATTTAAGAAAAAGTAAAGAAACAGTAAAGCGGGCGTATGCTCGCTTTTTCTTGTTGTGTCTAGGATTACGGCATTTTGTTATTTTAGATTTGTGTGAATGGTATTGGGATAGGGAATAGGTGAATTATTACAAAAGCAAGATTGTAGTCAATTTAACTTGCTATTTTTTGGTGAGGTTAGTACAATATGAATCGTGGTAAGTAATAGGACGTGCTTCAGGCGTGTCGCCTGTACGCATGCTGATCCTTCAGCAAGACTACTACCTCACGAGAGTTATAAACTCGTGGATCTTGCTTTGAATGATTTTGTACATTATAGGCTCCTACATGCTGAACCTATGGCCTATTACATTTTTTATATTTCAAGGAGGAAAAGACCACATGAAGAAAAATTTAAGAATTGTTAGCGCTGCTGCTGCTGCTTTATTAGCTGTTGCTCCTGTTGCTGCTTCTGCTGTTTCTGTTAACGCTGCTGACTCTACTGCAACTACTACTGCTAACGCAAGCAAAGCTGTAACTACTGTTGATCTTGGTGGTAACAACTCAGCAACTGTTGCTCAAAATTCAGATGTAAATCTTGCTACTAACTTTACTGCTATTGCCTATGTTGCAGGTCAAAATGGTGCTCAAGGCACAAGCGGCGTTGTATCTGGTTCAGTATCAGCAACTTACAACGGCCAAACTTACACTGGTAATTTAACTACTGATGTTAACAAGAATACTAAGGTTTACAATGCAACTACTAAGAAAGAAGTTGCTGTAAATTCAGCTGATTTTGTTGCTGGTCAATACTACGCAGTTATTCCAAATGTTTCATTTAACTTTGGTCCTGCTAACGCAAACAAGAAGGTTACCATTGCCCTTAAGGGTGGTGTATTAACTCCAGCAGATAAGAGTGTTAAAGCTGGTGAAAGTGTTACAATCACTTTAGACCAAAACGGTGTTGCAAACTTTGCTGAAGTTCAAACTCCTAACTTTAAAGCTGTAAATCCATTTAGCAACGCAACTGTTGCATGGTACAACAACAACGCAGTTGCAACTTCAGCTAACGTAACTGTTAACGCTGGTAGCAACAACCTTGTAAATGTAAACCAAATCGTTGCAGCTTTGAACAATTACAAGCCATTCGAATTAAGCCGTGGTGACAATGGTAACGTAACTTCAACTTCACTTACTTCACCAATTACTGCTGAAGAAGTAACTAACCAATTGAAGAAGCAAAACATTACTGTTGATGGTGCTGGTTACTTTACTGCACCAACTTCATTAAGTTTGTCATTCACTGCTACTGCAAACAACAGTAACGCATCAGCTGCTTTACCTGTAACTGTTTCAATTCCAAATGGTAAGGTAACTACTGTACCAAGCCAAAGCAAGACTATTAGGCACAACGCATACTACTACAAGGAAGATGGTACTACTCGTGCCAACAACGACAAGGCTAAGCGTTATGAATCAGTAACTGTTGCTATGTCAACTAAGAAGATCGGCAACAAGGACTTCTACGAAGTAATCAAGGATGGCAAGGCTACTGGTATGTACATCAACGCAGACAACATTGATGGTACTAAGCGTACTTTGAAGCACAACGCATACGTTTACAAGACTTCAAAGAAGCGTGCTAACAAGGTTGTTCTTAAGAAGGGTGAAGAAGTAACTACTTACGGTGGTACTTACACATTCAAGAACGGCAAGCAATACTACAAGATCGGCAACGATACTAAGAAGACTTACGTAAAGGCTTCAAACTTTTAATTAAGTCTATGTAGTAGATAAAGATAAAACGAGGCATTCGCCTCGTTTTTCTTTTGCTCTAGTTTTCATTATTCTTACACTTCATTTGTAGTCACACATATTAGTTAAGGCGAACAGTAAGTAGCTAATCTACTGTATTTTCCATGATATAATTAAGCAAGTATATAATACGAGGAAGTGTATTAATGAAACTAGATGACATTAAAAATATGGAAGCTACTTATCTTGATTACAAGGAATCATTGGAGACTACTAAACCTGTAAGTTGGCTTAAATCTGTTGTAGCTTTTGCAAATACTAAAGGCGGGCATATTATCTTTGGTGTGACTGACGAAGAGCATAAGTTTATTGGAATAGATAATTTACAACAAACTTCTTCTAAAATCTCTGAACTTATTTCTACCCGAGTTTCACCTTGGCCTAGATTTACATTAGCTCCTATTGATAGTGAATATTCAGATAAGAAATGCATTGATCTAGAAGTCGCTCCTGGTCCAGATTATCCATATTATTATATCAATACGCAAGAACATGCTATTTTTATGCGGCATGGAGATCGTTCAGAAAAAGCAACACCGATAGAGCAAAATAATTTACTGCTAAAAGGAATGAACAAAACATTTGATGCACTTCCGACTAGCTATAAATTACCAGATGTAAGTTTCACCTTATTAGCTGCTACCTTTAAGAAAGAAACTGGTGAAGACTTTGATATTTCACGCGATTTAATTTCGATGGGATTTGTAACACAAGATAATATCGTGACTAACGCAGGGCTATTACTGTGTGATCAAGGTTATTTACGCCAGTCTAAGATTGTCTGTACTCGGTGGAAAGGAATCGAAAAAGGCAGTGTTGATGGAGATGCCTTAGATGATGAAGAATTTACAGATGCAAGTTTGATTACTCTGCTATCTAATGCAGAAGCATTTATTAGAACCAATTCTAAGAATCCTTGGACAATTCGTGGAATGCGACGAGAAGAAAATAGCGACTATCCATTCAAGGCTGTTCGAGAAGTTTTAGTTAATGCATTAATTCACCGTGATTATCAGATTCAGGGTTCTGAAGTACATGTTGATATGTTTGATGATCGGATGGAAATTGTGTCGCCTGGTGGCATGATTAATGGGAGTAGAATTCAGGATCTTAATCTAAAGCATGTTCCTTCTATGAGAAGAAATGAAATTATCTCTGACATTTTTGGTAGATTACATTACATGGATCGCCGTGGTAGTGGTATCCAACGAATTTTGAGTGCATATACCGATTTTGTAGAGCAGCCTATCTTCTATTCAGATGATACAGTATTTTTAGCAACTTTGCCCAACAGAGGAATTGCTACGCCAAAGAGTCCACTTCAGAGTGAGAAGAGTCCACTTCAGAGTGAGAAGAGTCCACTTCAGAGTGAGAAGAGTCCACTTCAGAGTGAGAAGAGTCCACTTCAGAATAAAGAAAGCAATATAATAAAAAAATGGAATGAAAAAGGTATAAATAAAATCTTTAGAGGACAAACCACTAAAAAATTATTAGAATTTTATATGAGATATAGCTCTAAGTATTCGTTTAATCGAAATTTACTTGCTAATTTTTTAGAGATAGCACCAAATTCTGCATCGAAAATTATTCAAAAATGTAGAGAGATTGGAATTATGCGAATGGAAAAACGCGGAGTTTACTTCTTTACTGATTTAGGTTGATAAATGCAAAATAATGTTAAAGATATCAAATAAATCACTATAATTATATTTTCAAAACGATACATCAAAACAAATAGAGTATCGTTTTTTCTTTTGCTCTAAAAAAGGCGTCGCTGTTGCGACACCTTGGAAGATAATTCTGCTGTGAACTATTGATTATTGTTTACTATAAACTTCATGTACTAGTTTGATAATTTTATCGTGGCTAAGCATATCGCCATAATTATTTGTGAGTTCTTGTAGGACTGTATCTTTAGTTCCATCCATTCGCTTAATAGTTAGGACTAGCTTTTTAGCATCTTCTACTTTTGCTTTTTTAGTTGCTTTTTTAGCAACCTCATTCATTTCGTATTCTAGCTTGTCCATGTCTTCGACCCACTTTCCGCTGTTCACGTAATGGTCGACATCCTTTTGCAAGCTGGCGATATAGCCTTCCGGATGGTTGATGATTCCGTTCATGTAATCTAGGAAATCAACCATCTTTTGGTTTAGATCATGATTATTGCCCTTGGAATTGAAAACCTTAACGTGCGTACCAGTCTTGAATTCTCGGATATCGACTTTTAGTTTAAACATATTTTACTTCATTTGATTCCATTACAGCACGTAATTTATCTAAAAGTTCCGTGATATCGTGAAAAATAGTAACTTTTCTTTCTTAATTGTTATATAAAGTTGCATATTACTTTTATTTTGATTTTGTTATAATTTTATTCGGTGCTTGTACCTCCTAATGTCCAGTCCATTAAAGGAGGTGAGTATAATGCGGGACATTCTTAATATAACTATTACGGCTGTAATTGCGCCGATTGTGGTGAGCGTTTCCGTTCATGCACTTAACGAAGCCTATGACGATTGGCTAGAGAGTCATCGCTGCAAGAAGCGAAAGCATAAGCGCAATAAAAGAAGACAGCACAGGCACCGATAGTTAGCTATGAGAAGGCTTTTGTAGTGCTTTCAATAATTTAGCGAAAATAAAAACCATTGCTCAACCGGAATTCGAGTAATGGTTTTTGTTTGCACTTTTTTGAATATAATGCAGTTTTCTTAATATAACCTACACCTAGTATAACATAATTTTTTTCTCTGTATAGTCTAGCACCTGGTTCATTGTTTACTATTGTTCCATTACAGCACGTAATTTACCTAATAACTGCTTTTTTAATCGTTTCAATGTAATGCGTGGTACGCCGCATTCCTCAACTAATTGCGTGATTGTCTTCTTCTCAAGCAAATGTTCAAACAGAATTACTTGTTCAAGATGACTAAGCTTCTTAGCTTCATTCTTTAGTGCAACAAGGTTGTCCCAAGCTGCAGCTTCACCAAGATCATAGGCTTTATCGATGGCTGTATTACGTTCGCACACTCGTTGTTCGCGGCGTAGAGTATCAATTATATGCCAGAGAAGCTTCTTGAAACTCAATTTATCAATTTCCGTACGCGTTTTTTGACCATCTAGCTTGCGCAACATCTCGGCATACAAAATTACACCTTCTTGCAACAGATCTTCATAGAGATGATAGTCCGGTCGAACATGTGCCGCCTTTAAGGCACCACCAACTAACTTACGATTGTTCCATGCTTCTTCGAAATATTTTTGACTTGTCATTGTGACATTCTCCTTAAGTGATGTCACAAGCGCTTGTGTACTATTAGATTAGCAAGATTGAATCCGCAGAAAAACTTAGTGGTGAGATGCTTTAATCCCAAGTGTTGCATGTGTTTGTTAATTTCTACGATAAGCAAAGCCAAGTCAGATAGTACCTGACGAAGAACAGATGATAGTCAAAAAAGTGCAAAAAAATACAGCTCATGAGAGCTGTTAACGATTATATCTGATCTTAATAATCTGCTTAGTAAAAAAGCGGTGTTCACGGTGCAAATAATCTAATGGCTTAAATTCTTTTACAATTGTAAGTAGATGCAAGTTTAAAACATGATTATAGAATTTGTCAGCTAGCTTTTTGAAACTATCAACAGCATACAAGTCCAGTTGCACATAATAGTTGGAATTATGCAGGATTGAGTCAGAATTAATGACTGTTACGCGAAGATTATTTTCTTGCAACATATGCTGATAATATAAGTCAGAATAATAATGATTATGAAACAGATACTGACCAATTATCTTCGTAAGATTGGGCTTAGGAGAATCAAAAGCAAAATTATAAACCAAGCCGTTTTCATCAAGTGCAATACTGTTGAAAATAGCTTGATCATGGCGTTTAACGTGAAAGTCTTTAATCCAGTGCAAGCAAATCCAGTCCGTGAAGAAGTTTCCACTAAATGCATGCATTGAAAAATAAAGCACATTGTACATGACAATCCCTTGATAGATATCAACTCCAGCCTCGCGAGCTAGCATTCTCTGCCAAATCATATCGCAATGTACGGCATGCCGCATCAAACCTTGCATCATGGCATGTGTTGACTTTTGACTAAGCACAATTCCACGATTCAGGTCGAAGGCTACTGCCTTATATTTGCCTAAGATAGGATTTTGCTTGAACTCATAGACTGCCAATGTGTTCTTATTGAGTCGATATTTATTGTCATACTTGATGTATTGCTCTAATTGCGAGTCATTCTCAATTCTCCGCTTGGTAAGGTCTTTGGACCAATTACGATATTTTATGTCAGTGGGCAAGCTAATAATCCCCAAGTTACGTTGCTTGTAGGCTGACACATCCATCACACTCCCTATGTTTGAATATATCTATATTGTTTTAAATATTGAATAGTATTATACAGTATGAAGCATTGATTGTATAGCTAGAAATTATTATGCTGAAAAAACAATTTTATAAAAAATTTTGCCGATTTTTTGCGTAATAAACAATAGAGGGTAAATTTTATCCTACTGTTTTTTAGAAAGAGGTGCGCAATGAAAAATACGCACAATAACAGGCAATGGTTTGGTTTTTCAGAAGACAAAGTTTTTGGTGAAATCATGTCCAATCCAGCTTTTTGCAGACATGTTTTGCAAGGAATTCTGCCGGAGATCCCAATTAAGAAGATCTTTCCGCCTAAGAAGCAAGAAGTAATCATCGATCCTGAGCATCGCGATCAAAAAGATGTCCGACTCGATATTTTTGTTGAGGATATTAACGGCAACCTTTACAATATTGAGATGCAGCGGTCAGACGATGACGATATTGCTCGTCGCATGCGCTATTATGCTTCGAAAAACGATCAAAGGTATACTCTCCACCAGGGCTATACTTACAATGATTTGAAAAATGTCTTCATTATTTTTCTTTGCACGTTCAAAACTAAGCAAAAAGTTGCAATCAAGTCTACATACCAAACTATTAATGTAGACAATCATGCAGATATATTGCAGGATGGCTTGACTAAAATTATAATTAACTCAAACGGAGTTCCTGATGGAACCGAGACTGAAACATTACTTAATTTAGTCAAACTCATGAAAGATTTACCGGTACATGGCGATAAACTCTTTGATAAGGCACAAAAACGCATCGAATCAATGAATGCCGATCCAGAATGGAGGGATACTATTATGGACTTTGAAACTAGAATGCTTGAACGCGAGCAAGTTGGTGAAAAGAAAGGCCGTATGGAAGGCGAGAAGAAAGGCAGAAAAGAAGGCGAAAAGAAAGGCCTGCAGCAAGGTCTTAAAACAGGTGCGCTTACCTTAGTCGCTTCTTTGAAAGATGTTGGCTGCACTAGCCAACAAATCCTGCAGCAATTAAAGCAAAAGTATGGCAACGTATTCTCTGATAAGCAGTTAGAAGAATTTCTGAAACAGAGCTAAGTTGTAACAACAATATTTTCCAAGATGTCGCATAAGCGGCATCTTTTTTGAGCCAATCCATTAATTTAAACGTAAATACTGCAAACAAACCATGAATATAGAAAAATATAAAAAAATATGCTAACATGTTCATATAAAGATGAAACAACTTGCATGTGCGAGAATTAAGACACAAAAAAATCGCTACTCTAATCGGACAAATGAGTAACGATTTTTTGTTTCACCAAATTTTATAGCATTAAAACTAAATGTATTGGCTGAGGGTATCGCAACAGCGGTGCCTTTTTTTAGAGCCAAAAAGCGGTATTTATATGATTGATTGCTAATCAAGGCAATTAGAAAAAACTGATGATCATTGAGATCATCAGTAAAAGGTGCAGATTAGGTGAGAAAAAAAGGAAAATTAATTAGATTTACTTTTACTGAACATCTTTCGTATAAGATTGGGCATTGCTTCAGCTTGAGCTATTAATCCGATATACCATATAAAATAATAGCTTTCCTTTGAAAAAGACTGTTAAGCTACACAATACACAGCCTAACAGTCCAACAAAATTATAAAAGTCACAATAAGAGGACGGACAGGACCATATCGCCTGTCAAGACTAACGATCAGATATAAAGCCTCTGTCGGGCACCATAGCGCCTCACAACTATAGCGAAAAAACACAGCATTATATCAGCCTGATTTGATTTTTTCTATGAAAAATTATAACAATATTATAATCTAAATTCAATTATTTTTACTTAAACATTAGTCAAAGTCATGCTTATTTTTCAGAGCAAAAGAAAAACGAGGCAAATGCCTCGTTTTCCTTATATACTACTTAGACTTAATTAAAAGTTTGAAGCCTTTACGTAAGTCTTTTCAGTATTGTTGTTGATCTTGTAGTATTGCTTACCATTCTTGAATGTGTAAGTACCACCGTAGGTAACAACAGTGTCACCCTTCTTAAGAACAACCTTGTTTGCACGCTTCTTTGAAGTCTTGTAAACGTATGCGTTGTGCTTCAAAGTACGTTCAGTACCATCAATGTTGTCTGCATTGATGTACATACCAGTAGCCTTGCCGTCCTTAATTACTTCGTAGAAGTTCTTGTCGCCAATCTTCTTAGTTGACATAGCAACAGTTACTGATTCGTAACGCTTAGCCTTGTCGTTGTTAGCACGAGTAGTACCGTCTTCCTTGTAGTAGTAAGCGTTGTGCATAATAGTCTTGGTTTGGCTGTCAACAGTAGTCTTCTTACCGTTTGGAACTGAAACAGTTACAGGTAATGAAGCAGTCTTGCCGTTAACATTTGACTTAGCATTCAAAGTTACAGTGAAGGTATCAGGTGCTTCAAAGTTACCAGCATTGTCAACAGTAATGTTTTGCTTCTTAAGTTCAGCCTTAACAGCTTCTGCATCAGTAGTAATATTTACTGGATTGAACTTCTTGTCACTGTATTGAACAGCGTTGTATTGGTCTTCCAATTTATTAAGAAGGTTAGTTACATTCATCTTACCGTTTTGTGCAAGATCCATGTACAAGCCTTTGGTTTCAGTAGTACCACTGTTCTTGTTAATGAAGAATACAGCGTTAGTATTTGATTGGTCATAAGCAGTAAGTGATTGAGTGTAAGTCAAATCAGTTGCATTACCAAATTGGTCTAACTTCAATTCAGTTACAGTCTTATCACCTTGCTTAAGAGTTGCACCCTTAGGAAGGTTGAAGCTTACAGTCTTGCCGGCCATACTGTTACCAAAGCTAAAGCCAACACCCTTAAGAGTTAAAGTGTATGTTTGACTAGCGGTTACAGTGTTTAAGTCGTTTTGAGCCTTGTTATTAGTTGCATCCCAGCTGTAAACAACCTTGTTATCTGAACCAACGATAGTAGCTTGCTTAGCAGCATTAGCTACGTTTAATGATACGCTAGTACCATTAAGGTTAGCAGTTAATTCACCACCAAAAGTAGCATTAGCAGTTACGGTATTACCTTCCTTAACTGGTGCGTTTAAGCTGAATGATGATGATACATTTACAGTATTTTGAGCGTTAGTAGCAGTGTTACCTGCACCGTTCAAGTTAAGTGATACATTGCTGTTAGTAGTTGCTGAAGTGTTAGCAGTAGTAGTTGCAGTAGAGTCAGCAGCGTTAACAGAAACAGCTGAGGCAGCAACTGGAGCAACAGCTAATAAAGCAGCAGCAGCGCTAACAATTCTTAAATTTTTCTTCATGTGGTCTTTTCCTCCTTGAAATATAAAAATGTAATAGGCCATAGGTTCAGCATGTAGGGAGCCTATAATGTACAAAATTCTTCAAAGCAAGATCCATGAGTTTATAACTCTCATGAGGTAGTAGTCATTGCTGAAGGATCAGCATGCGTACAGGCGACACGCCTGAAGTACGTATATTGTGTACTCGATTTTTGCCAAGCGATGAAAGGGTGGTTTTTGTCCTCTTATTTGCTAGGGGTAGGTGGGTGGGTTTTGTCCGCTGCGTGATTTTTGGGATGAAAAAAGAACTAAGAAGCAGAAACCTGTTAAAGAATCATGCCTTATCTCAAGCTATTTCAGATGTTGGCTGGCGTAGTTTCCTGAACATGCTGGCTTATAAGGCAGATCTATATGGCAAAGAATTTCTAACAATTGATCCTAACTACACCACCCAAAGATGCCATCAATGTGGCAGTATTATGGGCCAAAACGGTTATAAGAAATTAACCCTTAGGGATCGAGAGTGGACTTGCCCAATCTGTCGAACGCACCATATTCGTGATTGGAATGCCGCCGTGAACATCTTAGAAAAAGGATTAGGCAAGTGGCAAAATCCTAAAATAAAAAAAGCAGCCTAAGCTAGGCTGCAGTCCGCTAGCAACTCGCGGACTCAAAAGGCTTTGGTAATTAGACGACCTCTATCGGCAATAGTCAAAAGATTATTGCTGGTAAGTCAAATCCGTATCTAAGCAAGTTGGTGTTCTGGTTGGTGCAAGCTAACAAGCCACCAAGCCCAAGACTTCAGTCTAGGGTAGTTGACTATTGATACATGTACAGATAAAAATGCATGTATTATTACTTGTACTACTATCATAGTAAAATTGACATATTCATGAATTATTCAGTAGAATTAAAGCAGGCTTTCAGCAACGGTTAGCTACCGCGAAAGCTTAGTAACTTAGTGCTGACTCCACACCCCTCACAAATCCTGATGTTACGGAGGTGATGAGTCATGCCAAATTGGATAAGACTGGAGAGTGCGAAAGCCGCGTGATAGCTTGGTCTATTGCAATAAGTATAACGCTAGGCGCAGTTGGCAAATTTGTCATCAATCTAGCAAAAGCTTATGCGATAATAAAAAAAGCTAACCACAAGGGTTAGCACGAACCGTCACCTGAGTTACGATTGGGGTTAGCAACTTGCACTTGCTAGCTCCTTTTCTTTTATTATTATATGAAATAAAACCAAAAACTGCAATCAATTAAAATTTGGTGTAAGTGTAAATGTTTTTGCGGTAGCCTAAAAACCATTAGTCTGACCTTAATTCCTTAATAATTTATGTGGTTTAACATTCGATTGAATTTACTTAAATAACTTCCGCCAGCAACTTCTGTTGTTAACGCTCCATGTTGAATTCCAATGTGCGTTTCATGACGCCGCTTTAAGTTATCTCTAGCTGCTGCCTGTAATTTCTTGCTGATCAACTTACCTGTCTCAAAGTCACTATTGAGACATTGCTCTAAGCCGTGACAGCACTTTTTGAAATGCACGAAGCTATTAGCTACTTCCTTGTAGGAATACTGGATGAAAACAATGAAGAACTACAGAAAAGTGTAGCAGATGCACATTATTATGCTACTCAAACAGAACTTGATGCTGAAAGTATTGATGATAAACTTGCTTTAACCGTAGTCAAGTTACTGTTATTAGCTAAAAACGTACATACTTATTTTGCTACTGAGCTTGCTAAACATAGCTTTGAAGTTGAAATGCTGATACAAGCATTATGTGTTGAAATTATGAATAATGTTGAAAAAATTGCATAAGCACAATGAAAAAGTTACATTTATTAGTAACTTTTTTATTGTTTTGTGTTGATTTAGATGCTATAAAATGTGTTAGTATCTATAAAGCTTGCGAGGATAATTGGCTCATAACTTGAAAGATCAGCATTTTCAGGGCGGGCTACTACTTTCAATTTATGAATACAAAATATGTTAATCTTTCCCACGGTAATATCTTTTAAGTTCTTGATATAAAGAACTATTTTCTAGCAAGTATTCATTATAGTGAAAAATTCCTAGTATTTTCTGGCAGAAAGGTTGCATTATTGTGACTACAATTGTAAACTAATAAGTGTTAGGAGGTTACAAACGTAAACTTAGAATTCAATTAATGGAGGAAGCCAATTGAAGGATGCAAAGAATGTAACCATCACCGATTCTGAATGGATGGTTATGAAAGTAATTTGGACAATGGGACATGCGACTAGTCGTGAACTAATTGATGCTATGAACGAATTAGAAGGCTGGTCAGCTTCAACAACCAAAACGCTACTTCACAGGTTGATTCAAAAACAGGCGGTTGCGCAGCATGGCGGCAGTCGACCATTCACGTATAAGCCGGTTGTTGGCGAGAAGGAATCAATGGCAGCAGCGGCAGATGATTTGTTTGACCATATGTGTGCGATGCGGGCTGGTTCAACAATTGCCGGCGTTATTCAGTCAAGGGAACTCTCACGGGCGAATATTGCGAACTTACAGGCGATTCTAGCTGAAAAGGCCAAAACAGCGCCCGAAGAAGTTCAGTGTAACTGCTTGCCAGGTGATCAAACGTGTTAAGACTGTGGTGTTCTGTTTACTTTTAGGATTGCTGCACAAAAATCCCGAGCCCGGGGATTTCCACACAAGGAACTTATATTTAGGCTTCTAACCGCTTTGCTACGCACACTTATTTTTAGGAGGGTCGATAATCATGGAAAATAAAGAGGAACATATGAACATGAAAAACATGAGTGCTAAGAATATGGAAAATAATGAATCAAATATGAGTCATATGGATCACGATATGACCGAAACGGATCACAGCCAAATGAACATGAATCACGGTGATATGGATATGGCTGGGACCGACATGATGATGCACGGTGGCTCAATGATGCATATGGGGAATTTGAAAGTTAAATTTTGGGTCTCCGTTGTCTTAGCGATTCCAGTTTTATTGTTAGCACCAATCATGGGTTTAAACGTTTCCATCCTTAGTTTCAGTTCACCGCTAATTGTTGGCATTATCATCGTTTTGTTTGATACGGCACTTTACTTTTATGGCGGAATGCCCTTTTTAAAGGGGGCTAAAGCGGAAATTCAGAATAAATCTCCTGAAATGATGACGCTAGTAACCCTTGGAATTTCCGTTTCGTATTTCTACAGTTTGTACGCATTTATTGCCAACAACTTCTTGAACCCGGCAAATCCTGTAATGGATTTTTCGTTCGAACTTGCAACCCTGATTTTAATTATGCTTCTAGGACACTGGATTGAAATGAATGCATTGATGGGGGCTGGGAATGCATTACAAAAGATGGCGGCTCTGTTGCCTAAGACGGCCCATCTAGTTACAGATAATGGTGAAACAAAAGAAGTGCCAGTATCTGATTTAAAAGTTGGTCAAGCTTTCCAAGTGCGTTCAGGTGAGAGTATTCCAGCCGATGGTGTTATTACGGCTGGGGAGTCGACCGTGAATGAAGCACTGGTAACCGGTGAATCTGCTGCCGTTACCAAGAACGTTGGCGATAAGGTCATTGGTGGTACAATCAACAATAACGGGACGCTAACGGTTAAAATTAGTGGTACTGGTGACTCCGGCTATCTTTCTCAAGTAATGAAAATGGTTCGAAATGCCCAGCAAGCTAAATCTAAAGCAGAAGATAAAGCTGATTTAGTTGCCAAGTATCTATTTTACGCGGCACTTAGTGTTGGGATTATTGCTTTCTTTGCCTGGTTACCCCAGGGATTGGCGACTGCAATGACGATCATGGTGACCGTCTTCGTGATTGCTTGCCCGCATGCATTAGGATTAGCGATTCCATTAGTGGTTTCTCGTTCTACTACGATTGGCGCTCAAAATGGGCTATTAGTTCGAAATCGCCAAGCCATTGAAGCAAGTCAACATGTTAGCCACGTTCTCTTGGATAAAACTGGCACGTTAACAGAAGGTAAATTTACGGTGAATGCATTGATTCCAAATGATGGGATTGACGAAACAACGTTATTAAGCCGACTGGCCGCCCTTGAAAATAATTCGACTCATCCACTGGCCCAAGCAATCATTGCTGAAGCCCAAGCGAAGGACATTGAAGTCGTTGCGGCTGAAAAGTCTCAAAATATTCCGGGCGTTGGTATTTCCGGTAATATTGATGGCACTGACTATATGATTGTTAATGGTAACTATTTAACGAAGCAAGGGATCAGGTTTGACAAAGCCGCTGCTGATAAATGGGCTGCTAAGGGTAATTCCGTCAGCTTCCTATTGCAGGGCACCCAAGTTCAAGGAATGGTTGCTGAAGGCGACACCATCAAAGCGAGTGCTATGGAATTAATTAGTGGTCTTCAGAGGCGAGGAATTACCCCCGTAATGCTCACTGGCGATAATCCAAAAGCCGCGGAACACGTTGCTAACTTACTAGGATTGACTGAATTCCATGCAGGCCTATTACCAGATGATAAGCAAAAGATTATTGCTGATTATCAAGCAAAGGGCAATCACGTCATCATGGTTGGTGACGGCGTAAATGATGCACCAAGTCTTTCCGCGGCCGATATTGGAATTGCAATTGGTGCCGGAACCGATGTTGCCATTGATTCCGCTGATGTTGTGTTGGTTAAATCAGAACCCAGCGATATTTTACATTTTCTTGATTTGGCTAAAATCACAAATCGGAAAATGGTTCAAAATCTCTGGTGGGGAGCAGGCTACAATATTGTCGCAATTCCACTCGCTGCCGGTGTGTTGTCATTTATGGGAATCACTCTAGACCCAGCCGTTGGTGCTGTGGCCATGGCGATGTCGTCAATTATCGTGGCAATTAATGCGATGGGATTGACTGGTAAAAAGATTAAAAACGTGTAATTAAGTGATGACAAAAACTTATTATAGAAACAAAGCAAAAGGAAGTGAAACTATGTCACAATGGATTCTGATAGCCCTTTTTCTTCTAGCACACCCACTCATGATGCTATTTATGCACAAGGGTATGCACGGTGGCTCTGGTAGTATGGGCTGCTGTGGAAACAACACTCAACAAAATTCCAATAATACTGAAAAGCCACGTAAAAAAGTCAATTAACTTGGGGGTATATATTATATAAAAATATTAACTGGTAGTCGCGGTGATGAGGTCCATGAACACCTTTACGAAAATGGTCAAAGACGGGTTGGTCATCGTATACTAAAGAAAAATACAGTGACAAACAAGTAATGACAAAAATAGGAGAAAGACCAGCTGGTAGTTTGGTCTTTCTCCTATTTTTAAGTAATAGTCTTCGTCATTAATTTATTCTAAACCGAATTCTTTATCAATTAATTCTTGCAGCTTACCATTTTTAGCAGCTTCTACTGCATCAGCTTGTTTAAAATGGCTTGTATCAAGTGCACCTTTGATCGAATTATCGAATCCCAAAATATAATTTGTGGCAATTAAATAAATGATTCGTGTTGGAGCTAAGCCGTATACTTGGTGATTAATAATATGAAGAATCCGTTCACGATCATCAGGGTAAAACTGCTTCATGACAGGGTTTGCGTACAATCTTTTAACAATTTCAGTGATATACAAACCAGATTTCATGTATAAATCAGCAAATGTCTTGTTAGGATCATCAAATATACCTGGATTGTTGGCTTCCAAGTCATCAACCATGTGCTTTACAACCTTTTTAGGCGTGAAGATTTGGTTGGTCTTTTGTGGCGGAATATAGTCGAAGATGTCCTCTTCATTGTTTTCATCAAAGTAGTTGCGGAGCTTGTATTTCAAGTCAAATTGGCAGAAACAACAAAATCTTAGAGGTTCGGAGAAATGATTATGAAAACGTTAGATAAGGTTATTGTTGATATGAGTGACCCTGCTTTCCCTTATATTCTTCAGCCTATTGCTGAAGATCGATTGAAAAAAATGCATTCTAAATAGTTAATTCATTTTCTTGTGGTTAAGCTAACACTAGCCTGCCCCGCTCGGGTAGAGTTCTGCATGAGATGCGCTCGCTATGCAATAGCCCGTCGGAGGTTTTTCTAGCCGGATAATAGGCGCAGAAAAATAGCAGTTCTCCCAGTAGGAAGGGAGAACGCTACTACCTCGTAGAACCCACACTTTGCCTTGTAAAGTATAGTTGGTTATACTTACTTGGAAATAATCACCGAATTCCAGTTAGAAACTATTTTGTAACTACGTTTTGAGGAGGATAAAATGCGTTCTTACGTCCGGCATTACCCACTAGCGATAGCTAAATTAATGTGTCTGTGCTCCCCTAAAATCTGCTGATTTATTACTGACTAATACAGGAGGTTTTTATGGGACAGACAATCATATCTGCTATTGGTGTTTATATTTCCACCAGTATAGATTATTTAATTGTTTTGATTATTTTATTTGCACAGCTATCACAGAATAAACAGAAATGGCATATTTATGCTGGGCAATATCTAGGCACGGGCTTACTTGTAGGGGTGAGTTTAGTTGCTGCTTATGTCGTCAATTTCGTGCCTGAAGCATGGATGGTTGGATTGCTTGGTTTAATCCCTATCTATTTAGGGATTCGCTTTGCAATTGTTGGAGAAGGTGAGGAAGAAGAAGAAGAAGAGGAAGAAATTATTGAAAGATTAGAACAAAGTAAGGCAAATCAACTGTTTTGGACAGTTACATTGCTGACAATTGCGTCTGGCGGAGATAATTTAAGTATCTATATACCTTATTTTGCTTCGTTAGATTGGGCACAGACCCTCGTGGCGTTGCTTGTGTTTGCAATCGGCGTAATTATCTTTTGCGAGCTTAGTCGGGTGCTATCCTCTATTCCGTTAATATCCGAGACAATTGAAAAATACGAGCGAATCATTGTGCCCTTAGTATTCATTCCACTTGGACTATACATCATGTATGAAAATGGCACGATAGAGACTTTTCTAAACTTTATTTTATAGATAAAAAAGCCCCTTAAATGATATGACCCCCGAAATTAGTGTTCTAATTTCGGGGGTTATTTTCATGACTAAATAGACTAAAGAAATCAAACTTGCTATCTACCACGAATGGGTAAATGATTACAGAAGAGGCACCTACCTTAGCCGGAAATATGGGATGGGGCGTGGAGGAATCCAGTATTTGGTGGGCTTGATTCAAAAACATGGTGAAGATATTCTGGATCGCCCTCAACAGAAATATACTGCTGATTTCAAGCTTGCTGCCATTGATAGAGTTCTGCTAGGCGGTGAAGCACTTAGACAGGTTTCTCTAGACTTAGGACTTGCAAAAACAGTCCGTCTTTTTATAGAAATTATAAAATTTGTACTTTAACTCGCATAAATCGTAAATATCTAATATAGGGATGCTGAGATCGCAATTCTAAGAACAAGTTTATTAAAGCTATTAATAATTAATCAAATAAGGTCACAGAAACACAAAAAATCTAGTTAGCAAAAAACTAACTAGATTTTTTAATATCTTTTACTCATTAGTAAGCAATAAAGTGATCAGAGTGTTCTTGGCGACCATCCTTGTTACGTTCTTGCCATGAAACTGAAAAACCAAAGTAAGTAGTTTCTGGGTGATCAATAGAGTTATAAGTCAACATGATTTGGGCATGACGAAGTTCAACTGTACTAAAGAGCATTCCAACTACATCATTGTAAACAGAACGTTGTAAAGTAGACTCTTTTGGAATATTTGAAGCTTATCTGTAAAATATTACAAATGTTACTTTTTTACAATAAATCTGTTGAAACGCTTGTCTAGACCTGATTTGCTGGATACAATGGAGGTGTTACATTAAGGAGGACACGTTTTATGAAGAAGAGACTTTTGACCAGTTTTGCTGCTGCCGCTATGCTTACTTCTGTAGCTGTGCCAGCAGTAAACACTACGATGATGAATCAGGCCTCAAGCCAACGAGTTTCTGCCGCTACCGCTGATCAAACTGCATTTTTAAATAAAGCTGCTAAACAAGCAGTTAAAGCAGCCAAAAAATATGGAACTTTGCCATCAGTGATGATTGCCCAAGCAATAACTGAGTCAGGCTGGGGTAAATCAGGGTTAGCCGTGAATGCCAACAACCTTTTTGGGATGAAGGCTGATAGTTCTTGGACTGGTGAAACTTATACTACCAAGACTAGAGAAGAAGACAAGAACGGTAAGAGTTACTATATTACTGCCGCATTTAGAAAGTATCCATCTTTTGAACAATCATTTGAAGATAATGGAAGCAAGTTGAGAAATGGTGTTTCTTGGGATCCATTGCGTTACAAGGGTACTTGGATTGAGAATGCTTCAACTTATGCATCAGCTACCAAGGCTTTGACTGGGACTTACGCTACCGATTCTAAGTATGATAGGGCTTTGAATAGTCATATTACTAGTTTGAATTTGACCAAATATGATCCTGTAACTATTAATACTACGAGAACTTATACTGCTGGTAAGGATAGTTCAACTTATAATTGGCCAACTGCTCCATCTGTTGCCAGTGCTATTGGCTCTGTTAAAGCTGGTGAAAAAGTAGTAGTTACCAAGACTATTACTTTCCATGATGGTTCAAGCAGAATGTATATTGATGGTCGCGGTTGGGTTAATGGCTCAGTTTTGGACAAGAGCAGTTCTGCAACTAAGGAACCAGTAACTCAGGCACCTAAGAATGTGAAGCCCGTTTCTAAGAACTTGATGCATAATGCCTATGTTTATGACCAAAATGGTAAGAAGTTAAAGGGCAAGATGTTCAAGACCAGTGATGAAAATGGTGGCAAGTGGATCAACACTTACGGTACCAAGACAATCAAGGGTAAGACTTACTATCGTGTCGGTGAAAATGAATACATTGCAGCTGGCAATATTGATGGTACTTTGAAGTTCTTGAAGAAAACTTCCTATGTTTATAATCAATATGGCAACCGCGATAACAATTTGAAGCACAAAAAGCATAGCCAAATTGCCACTTATGGTAGTGCAGTAACAATTAATGGTAAGAAATACTATCGAGTAGGTATTCGTCAATACATTAAGAAATCAAACTTCATGTAGTTAAGGAAAGAATTTCATTGTGAAAGTACGCAAATTTTTGATTGCCTTAATTGCATTTTTCGGCGTAATTGGTGTAATGTCAACTAACCAAGTCGACGCCGCTTCAATTAACAGTTTGGCTAAGAAGTACCAATATAGTGGGGTTACCTATTTATACAAAATGCTCAAACTAGAGGGGATAAAGTACAATGAATTCCCTGGTGTTGAGTATCAAAATGGCAAACCAGAAGGGATTGTAGTTCATGAAACTGATGATCCCGGTGCGACTGCTCACGATGAAGCAATTTACTTTAACCGTGAATGGAATAAGATTAATGCTTACGTAAATGCTTTTGTTGATAGCAAGCAAATTATCCAAATGTGTTCTCCTAACGTTGGTACTTGGGGTGCAGGGCAACAAGCTAATAACCGCTTTATTCAAATAGAACTATGTGAAGAAAGCAGTCGTGATGCCTTTGCTAAGTCAGTTAATAATGATGCAATTTATATTGCTAAGTTGTTGCACCGCTATGATCTAAAGCCAGATAATGCTTGCGATGATGGTGATGGTACAATTTGGTCGCACAAGGCAGTTAGCACCTTTTTAGGTGGGACTGATCACGTTGACCCTGATGGTTACTTTGCCAAATGGGGTTATGATATGGATCAATTTTATTCTTTAATAAAGTATTACTACGACTTACAAAAGAAGAATGAAAATACTAACAGTAAAGATCCAAACAAGATTAAGGACGAAGTATCAGCAGAAGTTCAAGGCGCAGTAACTTTAGGCCATGATGCTTATGTTTACGACAAGAACGGCAAGAAGACCAAGACCTTGAAGTTAGCTGGTAGTCCAGTAACTGTTTTAGGTTACAAGTTGATCAATAATAAGAAATACTACCAGATTGGTAAGAATCAATATGTAGTAGCTACTAATATTGACGCGACAGTTAGAACTGCAAAGAAGAATACTTACTTGCGGACACGCTTAGGCCGAATTCAAAAAGATAATTTGGTCAGAAAAGGCAGCCGAGTGATGACTTACGGTAGTAAGATCACCATTAACAATCAAAAGTATTATGCTTTGAATGCTACGCAATATGTATTAGCAAGCGATATTAGATAGAAAAAGATACGTCTTAAACCACAATTAATGGGAATTAAGGCGTATTTTTTGTATAATTCTTGTGTTGAATGTGAAAAGGGGAGAGTATATGGCGCAATTATCACTATTTTTAGTCGTCTTATTGGCGCTCGTGATTCCAATTTTTATGGCGCGTTTTAAAATTAGTACCGTGCCAACCGCAATTGCGGAAATTATTGTGGGAATTATTGTCGGTTCGAGCGGCTTTAACATTGTGGTTTCGACACATGATTTGACGTTTTTATCGAACCTCGGCGTAACTTTGCTGATGTTTTTATCAGGGATGGAAATTAACTTCGATCTCTTGCAACGGAAAAATAATCCGAAAGCTAAGTCACAAGCAGGAAAAACAGTTGATCCTTTGCCTACTGCTTTAACTGCTTTTGCCGGCATTGTGATTATGGCCTTTATTTTAGCTTATGTTTTGAAGCTAATTAGCTTATTTAGCAATATTGTTTTAGCAGCGATTATTTTTATGACTGTTGCTTTAGGGGTTGTTATTGCTACCTTGAAAGAAAAAGATATCCTTGGGCGGCCGATCGGACAGACGGTCTTACTGACTGCCGTGTTAGGTGAAGTAATTCCGCTGCTTTTGTTAACGATTTATGCTTCAGTTAATGGGGGCAACGCAGAGCAATTATGGCTGATTATCCTACTTTTTGTAGCGGCAATCTTTCTTTTGCGTCGTTTCAAGCAGCCATATCTTTGGTTTAGCAAAGTAACCAAGGCTACGACCCAATTGGATATTCGCTTGGCCTTCTTCTTAATTTTTGCTTTAGTTACAGTAGCCGAACGAGTTGGTGCCGAAAACATCTTAGGTGCATTCTTAGCCGGAATGGTTATGAAGTTGTTAGAGCCTAGTGAAGCTACTAAAGATAAGTTAACTTCCATTGGTTATGGTTTCTTTATTCCAATTTTCTTCATTATGACTGGAGTGGGCTTGAACTTAAAGTCATTATTTGCTCATCCATCATCATTGATGCTGTTGCCAGTTTTGGTTATCTTCTTGTTCTTGGCTAAAGCTCCAGTCGTCTTAATCTATATGCGTTACTTTGAGAAAAAGAATGCTTTTGCTGGTGGTTTTTTAACGGCAACGACGATTACGATTGTTTTGCCAACCTTGCAAGTTGCGCGTAAATTGCATGCAATTACTTCGACTCAATCTGACGTCTTTATCTTAGCAGCAGTAATTGTCTGCATTGTTAGTCCAATTGTCTTTAATTCTAACTTTGTTTTATCACCAGAAGATCGGATCAAAGAAACAGTTACTATCGTGGGTGCCAATGCCTTTACGGTACCAGTTGCTCATGATTTACATGATAATTGGTACTCAATCAAGATGTTTACTGATCAAAAGGACCAATACGAGACTTATGATAGCCGAGTTAAAGGCTTAACTTTGCTCAATAATTTGGATAATCAAAGTCTAGAACATAGCAGCGCCTTTGATTGTGATATTTTTGTCGCAGCAGGGCATCATGATCAAGAAAATGCACGCATGGCAGAATATGCCAAAGACTTAGGTGTTAAACGGGCAATTGCGCGGATGAATGAAGTAGACAGTGATACTTTATCGCACTGTCAAGAAGCAGGCGTGGAAGTATTTAACTTTACTAATGTGCGTTCAGCTTTAATGCGGGCCTTGATTGAATCACCAACGGTCTACAAGATTATGACTGATACCAATAACGTTTTGTACTCAGTAAAGGTGAAGAATACGCGTTATACTGGGCGACCACTTAGTGATTTGGAATTTGTTGACAAGATCACGGTTAGTCGAATTCGCCGTGGCAATGAATGGTTGATTCCGCATGGTTGGACTGTAATTGAACCAAATGATATTTTGATCTTTTCCGGGGCCTTTAAGGATGCGGATCAAGTAAAGAAATTATTGAGTCATCAAAATTAACCAAAAAAACTAGTTGCAAATTTTGCAGCTAGTTTTTTACTATCTTAATGATTTTGTCCTTCTACGGCTTTTATATCACTTTGACCATCACGCTCAACAATTGCGCCAATTGCTGCGGTTAGGCCTTTAACAATATCAGCTAGTGCCATCGAAGGCTGATTTGGCCTGGTGATAACCTGTTCTGGCAAAAATGGAATATGAATGAAGCCAGCTTTAAGCTTAGGAAATTCTTTTGTGCGCATGTACTGCACTTGGTAAAAAATATGGTTGCAGACATAGGTGCCAGCTGTGTTAGAAACTATTGCTGGTAAACCTGCCGCCCGAATTGCCTTGGCCATGGCCTTGATCGGCAGTTGTGTGAAGTAGGCGGTGTCCCCATCTGGTTGAATCGGTTCATCTAGTGGTTGATAGCCATCATTATCAGGGATGCGGCCATCGTTAATGTTGATGGCTACACGCTCAGGAGTTAGGGCGGACCGACCGCCAGCTTGACCAACATTGAGTACGTAGTCAGGTTGCTCTTTTACGATTGCTTGATGCACGACTTGGGCTGATTTATTAAAAACTGTAGGGATTTCTAATTTAATAATTTTTGCTCCCTTGATGGTATCAGGCAATTTTTTGACTGCCTCAATGGCAGGATTAATCTTATCGCTGCCAAAAGGATCAAAACCAGTTACTAGAATTTTCATTGTTTGTCTCCATTTAGAAAATTTTGAGAATAGTTAAATCATTGAATTTCTTGCTTTGGTCAAAATTTGCATTGTCTCTAAAGTATTCACGAAAGCTAAGTCAGCTTTTTGGGTATCATGTTGGTTGATCATTTGAGCAAAGGCATTAAACTCAGCCGCCATACGGTGAGGATATTTGTTTAAGCTGTAACGCTTAGGCTTTTCATTGCGCATCTCAACTGTGAAATTATCGAGCGTTCCCGTTGAACCGTCAAAGTAGATGCTGCCTTTTTCACCTTCAATAAAGGAACGTGGTGTTACGTAGCTATCTTTGGCCGCAGTGAGGGATGCTTGCTTATCAGGGTAAGAAAGATGAAGAATCCCAGAAGTATCAACGCCTTTTTGCATATTTGCATAATATTGAACTTGATCAGGCAAGCCAAACAACGCAGCTACTAAGTGAATATTGTAGATATTCAAGTCCATCAAGGCGCCACCATCTTTTTTAGGGTCAAAAACTGGGGCAATTTTACCAGTCAAGAAGGCATCATAACGGCTGGAATATTGCGTATAATTCAGATTAATGATGTGGATTGGGGCGATCTTAGCGATTTCTGCTTTAATCTGTTTGAAGTTCTCTAAATAAAGGTTAGTAATGGCTTCAGCAATGATTAAGTCTTTTTCGTCAGCGAGCTTTTTTAGTTCTTCAGCTTCGGCAGTGCTTTGGACAAAAGGTTTTTCACAGATGACATTTTTGCCATGTTCAAGCGCAGCTTTAGCAACTTCGTAATGAAGAAAGTTGGGTACAGCCACATAAACTGTGTCAACTCCAGGGTCGGCTAGCAATTCATCATTGTCGGTGTAAGTGCGGGCAATGTGATATTGCTGGGCTAAATCTTGCGCAATTTTTTCACTACGTTTAGTTGATGAAATGGCCGTAATCGTCATGTTTTTTATTTGGTCAGCGGTTGTTAAAAAATCGTGGACGATCATGCCGCTGCCGATAATTCCTAATTTCATTTTTGACCTACTTCTTTTTAGTATTAGTAGTTGGCAAATCTTTGGCGTTGGTTGCGGAAGTTGGGACTTTCAAGAAGTCGTGGCTGCCGAAGTTGCCGTAACTTTGACCAACCTTAACGTGCATTAATTTGCCTAGTTTTAAGTTAACAAAGACATTAAAGGTGGATAGTTTATCATCCTTAACAACAGCCTTTACATTCATTGATTGGTATTTGCCCAATTTTTGAATTTGCTTGAAAACCTTAGCTTGATTGGTGCTTTGTGCAGTAGTGTTAAAAATTGGTGCTGCCGCCTTTTTCATTAAAGCTTGATCAGTACTTTTAGCAGTTAAAGTGTAAGTATAAACACCATCTTTTTTGCTTTTCTTCATCTTATAAGCTGAAACTAACTGATCACTTGGGTTGGTAATCATGTGATTATTCATAATTGCATCAGTTAATTCAGCGTAATTGTGGCCAGTAAGTTTTTCAAGATCAGCCTTATACCAAGTGCTTTGCCCATTGATGTAAACATTATTGAGGTTAACCCATTCTTCATTGGAACTGGTTTTACCTTTATTGGTTGTTTGGTTAGTGATATGGTAAACCGTGTTTTTCCCACCAAAGGTAGTATTGGCTAAAGCTACTTGACTTGAAGTATCTGTTCCCAAGGTAACTGATTGAATAACTTGTCCAGATTGAAAGCCTTTCTTCATCTTTTGCACCACTTGAGTCTTGGTTAAAGCTGGCGCAGCTTTCTTTTCTTGTTTACTACAGCCCCCTAATAAAAAGAGGGCGGCGAAGGATAAGCCGATAATTGTTTTCTTTAATTTCATTTGCATTTCTCCTGTATGTTTCAATTAATTCTATTATAACTAAAAAATCTGCTTCTTATTGACGAAGCAGATTATTCTTTAATTTTATTTTGTATTAAGCTTGCCTAAATCAACGGCTGACTTCTTAACTGAAGCGGGTACAGTTAACTTTTTAACTTGGTTAATTTGATCAATTTGCATGGTGAAGTTCTTCTTTTGACCGTCGTCTTTGTAGGTCGAGTCAATATTAACCTTTTTGATATGATAGTTTTGATCAACGTTAATTTGGATATCATTTTTGATCGGCTTCACATTATCAAGATCAATCCCGATTAAAGCAGTGAAAGCCGAGTCAGAAATAATGGCATTCCAAATTTTCTTGTTGTTTCCTTTATAAATAAGCAGGTAATCTTTGCCGTTTTGCTTTACCTTAAAGGATTTAGCAGTAGGGATAAAAGGCATGAGCAAGCTGCCGTTTAAGCTATCGGTGATGGCGCCGTAAGCACTAGTTTTAGATAATTTAGTCTTGAACCAGTGTTGTGAGTTGGTACCCTTCATTTTGATGTAATTGTTTTTGCCTTCAATCCACATTTGATAGTGGTTAGAATTGCTAGAAACATTGGCATAAATGACAGTTGGCTTTTTAGTGTATTGTGCTTCAGCTTTTTGTTGCGTTTTTTGATTAGCTGATTCATTCCAAGAAGCGTGCATTGAATTAAAATTATCTTTTTCTGCCTTGGTTAAAATAGTTTTAGCAGTAGGTAAATTAGCTGTTTTGTTTGAATCTGTTTTAGAGCAAGCTGTTAAAAAGAGTAGTGCTAATAAAACGGTAATGATAATATTTTGGTGTTTAAATTTCATACATAACTTTCTTTCATTAAATTTTTTCTTCTAGTATAGCAAGAATAACGTTACAAAATTGAAAAAACACGATTTTTTTAGTCTTAACTCTATGAAAAAATTTGTGAAATGTGTAAAATATGGATGAAACATTGAATTTTAAAAGGAGATATTTCATGTCAAAATTAGTTTTAATCCGTCACGGTCAAAGTGAATGGAACCTTTCAAACCAATTTACTGGTTGGGTTGACGTTAACCTTTCAGAAAAAGGTGTTGAAGAAGCTAAGAAGGCTGGCCGTTTAATCAAGGAACACGGTCTTGAATTTGACCAAGCTTACACTTCATTATTAACTCGTGCTATCAAGACTTTGCACTTTGCACTTGAAGAAAGTGGCCAACTTTGGATTCCAGAAACTAAGACCTGGAGACTTAACGAACGTCACTACGGTGCTTTACAAGGCTTGAACAAGAAGGCTACTGCTGAAAAGTACGGCGATGAACAAGTTCACATTTGGCGTCGCTCATACGATGTTTTGCCACCAGCTATTGATGATGACAACGAATTCAGTCAAGCACATGACCGTCGTTACGCAAACTTGGACCCACACATCGTTCCTAAGGCTGAAAACTTACACGTATGTCTTGATCGTGTAATGCCATTCTGGGAAGACCACATTGCTCCAGATTTACTTGACGGCAAGAACGTAATTATCGCAGCTCACGGTAACTCACTTCGTGCTTTGACTAAGTACATCGAAAACATTTCTGATGAAGACATTATGAACTTGGAAATGAAGACCGGTGAACCAGTTGTTTACACATTCGACGAAAACTTGGATGTTGTTAACAAGGAAAAGTTGGACGACTAATTTATTAAGTAGTTATTCACACAAATAGAACTTCGGCGTAAGTCGGAGTTTTTTTATGCACCAAAAAAGGCATCACCGTTAAGGGATGCCTTCTTTGTATCAACTTGCTCCAAAAACTATAATTATTTCTTTGATTTCATAATTTTTTTGGAACAACTTCATTATATTATAAATAAAGAAAGATCGCCATTTTTTCTAAGAAAGTGGTGAAAATTGACAGTTGTATATGATAAGTGCTATTTTGAGTTACAGGAGTGTAGAAATTGGGAGAAAAATATGCAAACAATCGATAATTCTCTCTTTCAAGTCTCTGTCGATGAGAATGGGGCCCGGATGGCACATCTGGTGTCTTTAACAGATCAATTTAATTATCTCGGCGAGCAAGAAAGTGAAGAAGGTATGGCACTTGCTTTTCCAGTAATGGATCAAGCCGATAATTTGGCTAACAAGTTGCCTTGGACCGTTGTTGACAAAGGTGATACTCGCGTAAGTCTAACTTTAATTGATACGCCGGAGAGCTATAAGAGTTTTCCATATCATTTTGAAGTAATGACTACTTATGCTTTGGAGGGTAATCAAGTCAACATATCCTTTTATTTGAAAAATTCTTCAAATAAGGAACTGCCATTTTCTTTGGGCTTTATCTTACCAACTTCTTGGCAAAGTGAAAGCCAGGTCAATAAGATTAGTTTGACTGGCAAAGAACATGGCATTGATCTTACTTCAACTGATTTTAAGTTGAGTGCAAAAGAAGGAAGCGTTACAGCTTTTACGGATAAAATTGAATTAGAGGCAAAAAGTAGCCATAATTTTGCGTTAAGCTTGACTTTGAAGTAAAAATTAGTAACGATTTTAATAAGATATACTAAGCAAGTCAGCGATGATTTGCTTTTTTTGTTATAATACATTCAATGTGAATTTACATCATAATAGGTATATTTTATGAAAGATAGAAAACAAAGATCTAATCACTCGCATAATAGTCGGGTAGACACACACAGTTATAAAAATCGTCATATTTGGGTCTGGGTTATTAGTATCGTAGCCTTGCTTGCGGTTGCTGGAGCGGCGTACTTTGCCTCAGTTTATTTCCGTACTAAGTCAGCGGTTGATAAGACCTATGATCCTAAGACTGCAGTGAAAACTACAGGTGAATTTGATGGAAAGAAGAAGTTCGCTGTTTTACTGATGGGGACTGATACAGGTGCCCTTGATCGAACTGAAAAGCGCGGCCGGACTGATACCATGATTTTAGCTGTAGTTAACCCTGCTAAGAAGCGTTACACATTGGTCTCAACACCGCGTGATACGATGGCACAGATGGTTGGAAGCGAGAGCTTCAAGACAGAAAAGATTAACGCCGCTTATGAATTAGGCGGGGCTAAGATGTCAATGGATTCAGTTTCTAAGTTAATCAATGTGCCAATCAAGTATTATGCCGTGGTTAACATGGGTGGAATCATGAAGATGATTCGCTATGTTGGCGGAATTAATATTAGACCAACGCTTAGCTTTGAATATGGCGGTTATATTTTTAAAAAGGGCAAGCTGACCCATATGGGTGGTGCAGGTGCGCTAGCATATTCTAGAATGCGTTATGATGATCCGCGTGGAGATTATGGTCGTCAAGAACGACAGCGGCAGGTAATTACCACCTTGATCAAGAAGGCAGTTTCAATTAGTTCATTATCAAATCTGGATTCAATTTTGACTTCTGTGTCAAGCAATGTTCGGACTAACTTGCCATTTAGTGCGATGCAGCAGATTGCGATGAATTATCGTAGTTGTGCCAATTCGTCATCTAGTGATTATCTACATGGTTACAATGCAATGATCGACGATGCGGCTTATCAAGTACAGCCAACTAGTGAATTGCAACGGATTTCTAACCTGGTGCGCAAAGAATTAGGTTTACCTAAGGAAACGATTTCAAATAATGAAACTTTCCAAAACGAAAAGAATATTGCAAATGGCTTTAGCTTTAAGAGCGAAAAAACGCAGCACTATCAT
Organism: Lactobacillus sp. UMNPBX16; assembly: GCF_002553775.1. Classification (NCBI taxonomy): domain Bacteria; kingdom Bacillati; phylum Bacillota; class Bacilli; order Lactobacillales; family Lactobacillaceae; genus Lactobacillus; species Lactobacillus sp. UMNPBX16. The sequence goes on along the minus strand of NZ_PCYU01000002.1, from coordinate 5,544 downwards.
ATCTATGATTACACCGAAGAAGGTGATAATTAATGGCGCGCATTTGGGCTACTCTGATTGGCTACATTTTTGGAAATTTCTTAACGGCGATGATCGTTGGCAAAATCTTTTTAAAAATAAATCCTACTGAATACGGTTCACATAATCCAGGAACGGCTAACATGGGTGCTGTTTTTGGTAAAAAATGGGGTATTTTAACCTGTTTAGGCGATTTGCTTAAAAGTTTAATTGCCTTGTTTATTGTATATTTTGCTTTTCCAGCTCATATTAATATTGCTTATACAGGGCTAGGCCTGATCTTAGGACATTGTTTTCCAATCTGGGATCATTTTCGAGGTGGCAAAGGAGTTGCGGTTGCAGCTCAGGTAGCAGTTTTTTATAATTGGAAAGTTGGCTTTGCTACTTTATTAGTGGCTTTGGTATTAACAGCAATTATGCAAAATTTGACGATTCCGCCTTTAGTGTTTATGCTTTTATTCAGTATAAATACATTCTTGCATAATCAAGAAGCAGGATTTGTTTTTATCGTGATTACTTTGATCATGTGCTTTAAGTTCTGGCATGATATCGTAGACTTTTTCACCGGTCATGGCAAAAAGGTGGATATTCTGCTTTCAATTAAAAAGAAGCTAGGGATCATTAAGTAATGACAGAAATTTTTAGTGAGGACACAGACTAGAGAAAATGAGTGAGATTAACAAGAAAAAATCACTAAATGCTCTTCAAATCATTTGTTTGATTGTTGCAGCATTTTTCATGCTAGTGCAGATGTATTCTTGGGGGAGCACTTTTGGTAGATTACCATTAAGTACCCTAATGAGATTTATTCCAGGACTACTTGGTCACAGTACGATGGTACTAGTACCAATGGTCTTTGGTGCTGTTTATAGCAAAAGAAAGGTTCATCCAACTGAAGCCTTTAAGTTTTGGATTATAGCGGTTGTTACACTAGTGCTTTTATACTTGGTGAACTTCTTTAAACGACCAGGTACCTTTAATATGTGGAAGCTCTGGGGAGTATTTTTCCCAGTTTTGACTAGTACATCAGTATTGTTGGCTGGCTTGATTTTTAGTATGCTAGTTCAACCATACTTGTATGAATTACAACATCGCATTACTACTAAGCAAAATGTATTATTGCTTAGCGCATTAACTTTGACTGGTTTTGCGACTAGTGCAGGTACAATGATCTTTAACAAGTCAATTTATGGCATTTATTTGATCTTGTACTTTGCTTGGGGGATGTTTTTAGCTAACGTTAAAATTCCTAAAAAGGTCTTTGGCTGGTCAATTGCAGCTGGAGTAATGTCTTTCTTCGTAATGTTTATCGGTGTTCCCGGATTTAATGGGGTTTACTGGTACCAACGATTATCTGGTCGAAGTGGCGTTTATTCCTGGAATCCTAAATTTTTAAGTAATATTGCTTCACCATTTTTGTTCTTAATGGTTTTAGCAGCTTTCTTAATCTTTAGAAAAGTGATCGTTAGCTACAGTGCTAAGCAGATGCACTTCTTTATTCCAGTAATTATTTTTATGGACGCTCCAATTATTGGTGGTTTTGTTAAATCGTTCCGCTTTACCAATAGCGCTGGATTTAACAAGTTCTTGATGATTGTCATCATGATGCTAGCTGCCTGGGGCTTAAGCTGGCTATATGAGCGCTATTTATTCAAGGTGAAGCCGGTTAAACGGACGGTTGCTTTTTTCAAGCAACATAATAACTTAGCAGAAATTGTTGAAGATGCTTGGACTAACTTCACTGCTTGGATAGTTGAAAATCGAGTACGACTACTTACATGGGGCTGGTTCTATGTATTAAGTTTTGCTTCATTTTTAATTGAATCAGATAATCTGCGGATCCAAATTACGACTGCAACTGATATCAATGCCGTAATTTTCTTGCTCGGGACTAGATTCTTCGCTATTATTTTGACAGCAATCTTCCTTGATGCAATGTTTGCAATTTTCTACTTCATTACTACGCGTTACTGGACTTCAACAGTTTTAGTAACTGTAATTACAATTGGTTGGGCTATTGCTAACAAGATTAAATTAGATCTTCGTGGGGAACCAATTTATCCAACTGAATTAGACGAAATTGTTAACTGGAAGACCTTGATGCCAATGGTCGGCCAACAAAAGATAATTATGATCGCTATTGCCTTAGTAATTATCATTGCATTGACTGTCTTTCTTGAAATTAAGTTTCCAATTAAGAAAAAGGGCTCATGGAAACGCCGTGGTATTTGGGCATTGTTGAGTTTGCTTTTGTTCATGACACCAGTGCGCTTTAACCACGATGGCGGAATTATTTATCACATTAACCGTGGCTTTGATAATAAGCAATCGTTTAGAAACCCTGAACGTGATATTCAAATTAACGGTCCATTATTGAACTTCTTGAATTACTTTGACCTGCAGATTATGAATAAGCCAACTAACTATTCAAAATCTACAATTCAACATTTGAATGAGAAGTACAGCAAGATCGCTAATGAAATTAACAAAACAAGAAAGAATACTTTAAAGGATCAAACTATTGTCTACAACTTGAGTGAAAGTTTTGTTGATCCATATACTTTCCCAACAATTAAGATTGATCCAAAAACTTCAAACCCAGTTAAGTTTATCCAATCAATGAAGAAACGTGCCACATACGGTAGCATGCTTAGTGCCGGTTACGGTGGTGGTACTGCAAACATGGAATGGGAAACTTTGACCGGATTCAACATGGGTATGTTCAAGTCAACCTTGACTCCATATGTACAAATCGTACCAAACTACGACTTCTACCCAACCATTGGTATGGACTTCAACTACAAGTCAGCTGTTCACCCATTCATTGGTACTTACTACTCAAGAGTAGAAGACTACAAGAGATTTAAGTTTAACAAGTTCGTTTACCTTGGTTCTAAATACAAGATCATTGATCAAAAGAAACTTGGTAAGAGTACTTACAACTCTGACTTCACTGCTTATGCTAACGGTTTGAGACAAATCAACAGCATGAAGGGTGGTCAATTTATTAACTTGATCTCAATTCAAAACCACATGCCTTACAACAACTGGTATCCAAACAATGAATACATGGGCAAGGTATCTGGTGAACTCTTCAACACTGCCGCTGTTCGTGAGCAAATGGCAACTTACATCAAGGGTACGCAATACACCGACCAAGCTGTTAAGAAGTTTATTGGTCAAATTGATAAGATCAAGAAGCCAATTACCATTGTCTTCTACGGTGACCACTACCCAAGTATCTTGTCACAAAACTACACTGGCAAATATCCTGTTCAAATGCACTCAACTCGTTACTTCATTTACTCAAACAAGTACGCAAGACAACACGGTGCTAAGAACAAGTTGACTCACAACACTAACTTCGTCAACACTAGTGACTTCACTGCTATGATGCTTGAACAAACTAACACTAAGGTAACTCCTTACCAAGCACTTTTGACTGAAGTTCACGAGAAGCTTCCTGCAATTACCATTAACTTTAATGGTGACAAAGGCTTCCAATTGGTTGACCAAAAGGGTCACTTTGTAGATCCTAAGAAGTTGACTTCAGAACAACAAGCTATATTGAACGATTACGAAATGGTTCAATATGATATGACCGCTGGTCAAGCTTATGGCCTAAAAGCTAAGGGCTTTTACAAGATCGGTGACTAGCTAGAAGAAAGCTTGAGAGAAATCTCAGGCTTTTTTGTGGCAAAAAGAGTTGACGAAAGATGGTCTTCACGTTAAGATATCCTTATCTAAGTAGCAAATCAGCTCAGCGTTCAGAGAACTAGCGGTGTGGTGTGAGCTAGGCAGGCTGATTTTGACGAAGTACTAATGGGGTAGTTTCCATAAAGACTATTAAGAGGCGCGATACGCGCAAACGTGGGTGGTACCACGGCTAATAATGTAATTTAGTCGTCCCTTGGTCTTTTGACCAGGGGACGTTTTTTATTGGAGGAAAAACTATGGCAAAATTTGATATTTTGGAAGATTTAAAATGGCGTGGTGCCATTAATCAAGAAACTGATGAGGAAGGTTTGAGAAAGTACTTAGCAGAACATGACGATTTGGCATTGTACTGTGGTACTGACCCAACTGGTGATTCCCTTCACATTGGACACCTTATTCCATTCATGATCTTGAAGAGATTCCAAATGGCGGGCTACCATCCAGTAATTTTAATTGGTGGTGGTACTGGTGCGATTGGTGACCCATCAGGCCGTAAGACTGAACGTACTTTACAAACTGCGGAACAAGTTAAGCACAATGAAGAAAGCTTAACTAATCAAATGAAGAAGTTATTTGGTACTGAAAATTTTGAAATTAGAAACAATGCTGAATGGCTAAGCAAGCTTAACTTGATCGACTTCTTGCGTGATTATGGCAAGTTCTTCCAAGTTAACAATATGATTAACAAGGATGTTGTAGCTAGCCGTCTTGAAAATGGTATTTCATTTACTGAATTTACTTATCAAATTTTGCAAGCAATTGACTTCTACCACTTGAATAAAGATGATGGTGTTCAACTTCAAATTGGTGGTAGTGATCAATGGGGCAACATTACTGCTGGTATTGATTTAATCCATAAGCTTGAAGGTGCAGATCGTCCAGCCTTTGGTTTAACTATTCCATTGATGCTTAAGGCTGATGGTACTAAGTTTGGTAAATCTGCTGGTGGTGCTGTTTGGCTTGATCCAGAAAAGACTAGTCCTTATGAATTTTACCAATTCTGGATTAATCAAGATGACCGTGATGTGGTTAAATACTTGAAGTACTTCACTTTCCTTAGCCGTGAAGAAATCGAAGATTTAGCTGAAAAGACTGAGAAAGAACCTTGGAAACGTGCTGCACAAAAGAAGCTAGCTGAAGAAGTTACCAAGTTTGTTCATGGCGAAGCAGGTCTTGAAGAAGCTAAAATGATTACTGATGCCTTGTTCTCGGGCAATATCAAGAACTTATCAGTTGCTCAAATTGAACAAGGTTTGAAGAATGCTCCAAGTGCGGAAGCTGGCAATGAAAAGAAGAATATTGTTGATTTCTTAGTTGACACTAAGATTGAACCTTCTAAACGTCAAGCTCGTGAAGATGTAAAGAATGGTGCCATTTATGTTAATGGCGATCGTGAGCAAAGTACTGATTTCGAAGTTGATCCATCAAGTGACTTTGATGGTAAGTACGTTATTATTCGTAAAGGAAAGAGAAAGTATACTTTAGTTACAATTAAATAATTAAATATATGATTTTAACATTTTATATATAAAAATAGAGGAGACTGTAAAATAGTTTGTGTAAGGATGAATGATTCCTTAAATTTATTTCTTTAAACATTAGAAAAAGGAGTTCCTTTCTCGTATGATTGGTTTGAACAAAAAAAAACATACAGAAAGAAGAACTCCTTCATGAATGATTTTACCAAAGATTTTGCTCAAGCTCTATTCAATCCAGACAAAATAAATGATTTATTGCGCAAAGAGCTACAACAGGCTGTTAATAACTTGTTAGAAGCTGAATTGACTGCCTTTCTGGGCTATGATCCCT
>NZ_PCYU01000029.1:0-14173 GCF_002553775.1 Lactobacillus sp. UMNPBX16 | reverse complement strand
GACTTATCACCACATGACTTGTACAATATGGTAAAATTCAGATTTTATCTATCAGTACCTAAAATTATTCCAACTACTAAATTATTTATTCTTTTCATTTTAAATTTCCTCGCTTAATTAATTTATGTTTTAAGTATATGAAAGTTCATTGAAAAGAAACAAAAAAATCGTATTTGAACATTTAAGTAAGAAAATGTTCAAATACGACATTTTTTATATATGATCTTTTAAAAACTCTTCTAATTCAGTTCCATATGATTGCATTCCAGTTAATTCCATGCTTTTTATAATAGATTGACATGCATTTACATCATCTTGATTACTATTAAAATGATAATTAGCTAAATGTTTGTAAAATGAAATTACGCTTTGATAGAAATAAAACTGCGGTTTAATTGGCAATTTTTCAGCATTTGAAATTAAATAATCTACATAATTATAATTATTTTCTTTGATTGATAAATATAGTAAATTATCAATTATTGCTAATAAAACTTCTTGGCTTTCAGTATCATTACTATCTATAAATTTATCAATAGCATTTTTAGTAATCATTACATTACTTTCGAGATCGTAAAATTCCATAAAATTACAAAAAAGATTTAGCTTTTCTTTAGTAATATCTGGAATATTAAATATTTTATCTTTTAAAGCTTTTCTGACCTCTAAATTTGGCTCTTCGTCTTCCGTCTTTAAATTTTCAAGCCATCCATCAATAAGCAAAAGATATTCATCTTTATTCGGTACAGTACTTTTCTCAACTTCTTGTCGTATTTCTTCAATTCTGTTCTTGTTTGAATGATAATAAGCATCTAGTACATCATTCTCTAACTTGATTATATACTCATGCTGAAAATCTCCTTTTAGACTAAGTCTTCTAAAGAAAGTCCACATAGCAATATCATTATGTTCTAAAATTTTAACAAGATCTTCTACAGTAATCCTGTGTTCATTTTTCTCTACCTTAGAATAGTAGGAAGTACTTACAATACCATCCGCAAATTGTTTTTGAGTTAAGCCTTTTTTTTGACGATATTCCTTCAATAATTCTCCAATTGTCATATCTTCCCCTCCAAATGTTCAAATACGAAATTTTTAAAAATAATTTTAATTCCTTGCTAAGATTAAATCAACATTAAAACAAAGGAGTTAAACATTATGAACGTATTTTTGAAAAATAAAGATTACAGAAGATTTTCAATCGCTAGTTTCCTTTCAGGTACTGGTGACGTGCTTTTCTACTTAGCATTTATGACTTACGCAAGTAAGCTACACAATTACTCACTTGCATTGTCTTTAATCGCAATCTCAGAATCAATTCCTAGACTTTTTGAAATTTTCGCTGGCTACTTAGCAGATAAAACTCGCAATAAGTTTAAAAATATCTTTTTAATGGCAGTAGTTAGATTTGTTCTTTACGCAATCGTTGGAATTTTATTTGTAGCCAAAGTTTCAGATTGGAACCTAGTAATTGCAGTTGTAGTAATTAATTTCTTCTCAGATACTTTTGGTTCTTACTCAGGCGGTTTAGTAGCGCCATTAGTGGCAGATATCGTAGGTAAAAAAGATTTTGGTGAAGCAGAAGGATTTACTAGTGGTGTATCAGAAATCATCAATATGGTTGCCCAATTTGTAGGTTCTGGCTTGCTTTTATTCATGTCTTACTCCAACCTAGCATTTATTAATGCATTTACATTTTTAGCAGCAGGACTTTTGTACGCAAGTGTTGGCTTAAAGCATAAAAAAGACGGTCAATCACTTGAACCACAAGAAGTAAACGAGCAAAAGTTCTTCGCAACTATGAAGTCATCATTTACTCAAGCTAAAAAAGCTCATGGATTATTAACTATCATGGTTATTGTAGGTTTGCTCAACGGGGTGTTAGGTGCAATGAGCGCTTTAATTCCAATTGTAATGGCAGGACACAAGTCAACAATGTTAATTGGAAATTACAGCTTCACTATGGCTGTAATGGGTGTATTAGTTAGTTGTGGTGCTGCTTTAGGTAGTATGTTCGGTCAGCAATTATTCAGAAACGTTTCTGCATTTACAATGACAATTATTGCTGGTGCACTTAGTTTTTTAACTACATTATCTACACTTTCAGCCCACATTTATGCAGTTTTACCATTCTTTTTCTTGTTAGCTGCAACAGCCAGCATCTCTTCTATTAAGTTAACTCAATGGTTGGTTAACACAGTTGAACATAAAATCTTAGCCTCAACTGTTGGCTTATTAAATACTTTTGCAATAGCATCATCACCTGTAATGACTACTATTTTTACTACTGTTTCTGGTATGAGTGACGTGCGCTACGCATTAATTCTTTTACTAGTTGTAGAAGCAACGGTTTTCTTTGTAACTATTAAGATGAGTGTAAAAGTTAAGAAAGCAGAGGCGGAAGATAAGTCAGCCGCTGTAGTCAGTGAATAATATCAAAATTAAAGTTTAGCTTCTAACAACAAATTGATTAATTTGAAAATTTTACAATACAAAAAGAGAATCCATCATTATAGGATTCTCTTTTTTCATACGATTTAATAAAATTTGAATTAGTAATTCTCCATCATTAAGTCGGGCGCATCATATCCTTCTTCTTCCGCAAACATCTTGTATGCTTCTCCAATCATTCTATTGGGAATACCATATGCTTTTACGAAAGATAATGGATCATAAAAATTATCTTCTTGGGCGCATGAATACTTGTAGAGAAGATGCAAAGAATATATATCTGCATCTTTTTCTTCTTCAATCTGCGTTCCATAAGCAATACAACAAAGCTGCTTCGTATTAGGTCCACCGAGCATAACATGTCCTATCTCATGACCTATTGTAAATGGAACTTCATCTTGATTATGCCAGTTCATATTTATAGCAATTTCACGTTTCCATTTCCAAGCAAGAGAAGGATACCGTGGGTTAGTCTTATAGAAAACATAGCCAATATCATTATCAAAAGCATAATTAAACAGATAAGTAATTAATCTATTCTTTCTCTCACTGTTGTCCACGATCATTTTTACGGGCACGCCTTTCTCTAATGTCCTTTTCCATCAGTTCTCGAACCATATTCAAATATTCTTCGGGAACATGATAACCATGATATGAATAAGGAACTTCATGATCCAAAGCAACTGTTTCTTTCTGGTGCGGATTAGGGTCATCGGTTCTTCCGCTTAAATAATCTGTAGAAGTATGTAAGACCTTAGCAACGGCACTTAAAGCTAATGAACCAGGCTTCCTGTCTTTCCAATTATAAATAGTTCTTTTTCCTAGTCCAGCTTTATCGTTAACTTCTAGCAAGGTTAATTTATTTTTTTTAGCTAATTCCTTAGTACGTTCAAACTCAATCATATCAAGGGTTTCTCCACTTTTTCACTAAGCAAATAATATGCTTTTACGTATTTTTCTCTTGACTAAGTTCGTAGATAAGCATATTATGTAAATCGTCAACAAGTTGTGATTCAACTAATCACCATAAATCTTATTTAGCAGTGAGGATTATGGCATTAGCAATATTTTTATACATTAATTGTAGTATATAAGCATACTATTTTCAATACTTAATATGCTTATACATAGAAATATTTTACAATTGTTGGCAACTCACAGAGGTGATGTCCAATGGACATTTAGCCCACCCTCTAAATAGAGAGGTAGGTGAAAGTAATGGATATCCATGATTATATTGAACTGACAACCCTTGCGTTGTGGTTCATCAGCATTATAGGTATCGGCATTCTAAGTCGTGTTCACTTTAAAAACAAAAGGCTGGAACAATTTCGCATTACTGCTGATGATCTGATGAAAAATTACGTTGGTTTGTACAACAAAGAAAGCTTAGCCAGCGATCAAAAAATCAATCGGATTGTCAATGCAGTAGTCGACGGACTAGAAGCCAAAGGTTTTAAGGTGGAAGACCAAGATGTGAAGGATATTTTTGCGAAGGTCGCAAAAATTATTAATGAAAATTCTTCCAAATAGGAAGATAGAAAATTTTTTGGAGGTTTTATTATGAGACAGGCATTTAACATTTCAGCAAGTCACACAGCTGACTTAAACACAGGCTACATGGCAGTAGCACAAAAAGGTAATGTAGGTTCTAAGTATATTTACGCAGAGCAATTACGTAATGATCAACATGAAATTCATGTTTTACGTGGTTATGCAGGTAATGTAACTACTCCAGTAGTTACAATGTATGGTAGTGCAGGTGGTCACACCCAAACCTGGGAATATTCAGGTAGATCAGGTAAATGGTTTGTAGGTACAAAGCCAGGTCCTAAGTGGGATAAGCAAATTGCCCGAGTTGATATTAATCCTCTAGGTAAAGTATTCTACTCAAACACTGATTTGCCACGTTTAGCATATTTGAACCGCGCAGGAAATTACAATTTTGCAGGTACTGAATTAGATCGTGCAGAAGCTGCAGTATCACCAGATTATTCTAAGTTCTTGTTAGCTACTGTAGATAAATCAGGGAACGGCTACTTTACTATTTACGATAATAACGTAATTAACGATCAACTTGATAGTGTTGAATACAGTAATGGTTATGTAAACTTAGATGGTGTATCTTACTTAGAAAGTTTCATGGTACCTAATTTTGTAGGTGTTGTGACCTCAATCCAAGGTTATGATCTTGATAATGCAGGTAACATTTATGTTTCTAGTCAATTGGCTCCAGATACGCTTGGCGGACATTATCATAAAAAGAATATCTATAAAATTCCAACCTTCGCTAGAACTGACACTGATAATTGGTTGCAAATTAACTTAACCGATAATGCAGGACCAATCAACATTTATGGTCAAGGTATGCATACTGAACTTGAAGGTATTCAAATCCTTAATGAAAATCACGGTTACTTAACAGTCGCATATCACAAGACGGTTAATGGCAAGAACAAGACAGTTTCAAACAAGATCTATGAAGTAAGTTGGAATGAATAAGTACTAAAAGGGATTGAATCATGTGATTCAATCCCTTTTTTGTTGCTTTAAATCTTATAAAGAAAGATAATTGAAGTGTTGGAGATGAAAATACGAGGATGATTAAAATGAAGAAAAATAAATTTATCTTAGCTTCAGTTGCAACTTTAATGGCTGTAAGTCCAATGCTTTCATTCAGCTCACAGGCTCACACACTTCAAGCTGCAGACACCAATATTACCAATAAAATGATTATGCACACTGCCGTTGCTTATGATAAAGACGGCAACAGCACTGGTGTAAAATACAATGCATTTAGTTATGCTAAATTAGTAGCTAATCCTGTAAAGATTGGCGATGGCATTTACTACAAAGTTGCCGACAAAGACCAATACTTAAAGGCTACCAACATTGACGGTGTAACTAGAAGAATCACTCACAACACTTACATCTATGTAACTTCTACTCGTCGTACTAGTTACCAAAACAGATGGAAGTTATATAAGGGTCAAACAATCACTACTTACGGTGGTTCTTACAGATTTAAGAACGGTAAACACTACTTCAGAGTAGGTGGACCAGCTAAGCAATATGTTAAATCATACAACTTAGGACCAGTTATTAAAGCCAATACCACAATGGCATCAGGTAGCAACAATACTTCATCAAATACCACTACTAATAAGCCAACTGACAATAATACCCAACCAGTAGGTAAAGATGAAACTACTGTAACTGTTAATGACAGTCTTGGTACACCAATTGTAACCTTTAACCAAAATGGCAATGTTGTTCAAGTCAGAAATGCAAAGAATGGTGAAAAGTTTACAGTCGATTACTTAGAAAAGGGTTCTCGTGCTGATAAAGTTGCCGGTTATATTGGTCAATTTGGTGGAGACCAAGCCATTTACCGCATTAAAGGTACAAACAATTGGCTTTACTCCATGGGAGTTAAGCCAGCATCTAAGCTTCAAGTTCATAACTATGATCTTGAACAAACTTCAGTTATTAAATTTACTCAAACTACGGATTTGTATAATGCCGATGGTTCTCTTCAGAACATTAGAATTACCAAGAATTCTGAATGGTGGAGAGTAGACAAATTATTATACATTTGGGTTCCAAGTGAAAATAAGGCTGAAGAATTCTATCACTTAGCACCTGATTCCCACTGGAAGGATGTCCTTCGTTTATCAAGTAATGGACAATATGTAAATGATCATATGCCTATTAAAGATGCATATGTTAAGGCTAGCGATGTCCAATTCATTGAAAATAGTGTTAAACTAACACCATCAAATACAAACGCTGAAGCAGAAGCCACTGCAAAGAAGTAAATTTACACAATTTAAAAACCCGTAAAAACTAGATGTTTTACGGGTTTTTGTGTGCCTAAATTAATAATTACTTTCCTTATTAATACCTAATTTGGCTAACAAAATATCTGCGCCTTCTCGTTGCCAAGTTTTACCATTTCCTGCTAGTTCATACTCAAATAATTCATCACGTATTTTTTCAATTTTTTCTAACTTAATAACATTATTTTCTAAAGTATTTTTAGATAAAATTAGCTCTTCAATTTCAAGTTCTGAAGCTTCAATTTGATTCCTAATTTTTTTGAGTTTTAATTCAGCTTGCGGTGTTAACTTATTATGATTAATTCTGCCGTTGTCCCCTGCTAATTAAGCTTCTAATCTGCAGAGTTTTTTCACCTGATTAACAAGATTTTTGGTTGGATTTTTTGACATGCTAAAAGCCTCTTTTCTATTATTTTTTGCTTTTATTTTGCAATCAAAATTCATATGATGTGATGCCAATATTTCAAATAAACTTTCAGCATTAATTCTATTTTTTCCGCTTTCAACTTTTGCATAAAATGGATGGCTAACAATACCCTTACACATTTGTTCTTGCGTTAACTTTAAATTTAATCGTTCAGTACGTAATGCTTTCCCTATTTTCATTTTGAGTCCTCATATTTTCTATTTTCTAGATCTTCGAAGGACTGTTGTAGTCTCTGTAATTCTGCATTTTGATTTGTGTCTTTATAAGCCTTGTGATAGATTTCATCAACCGTTAATCCTTGATAATCGGCAGGGAAGTCTTGCCCATCTTCCAATCCTAACCATTTACGAGCATCTTTGAGATGTTTTTCTTCCGTCTTTTTCTTCCAATCAGTTCCCTGTTCTACGCGCTTACCTCTAACATATTTAGTTTTAGAAATTCCCTTATTCTTTACAATTGCCATCATCGGCAATTCTTGTTGTTGATATCTTGTTTTACCAGCTAACTTAGGATTGTATGCTTCCAATTCTGTTACTGTGTTAACGTGATTTCTTACTAGGTCTTCTAATGTAGCTTGATAGTATGCCCAAGCATTACTATTATTATGACTTTCTACATAGCTACGAACTAACTTAATAACTTCCTTCGAAGTCTTGGTTTCATAGCCTTTAATTCTCTCTAACTGCTTAGGATACACAAGAGCAGTTGCGCCAATCTGTACGGCTAAATCCTTACCATATTGCTCTAATTCAGCAACAGAGATAGGTTTAGCAGTGGTTCTGTGAATCTTTGGAACAGCCTTTTCTTCCGTTTTCTGTGATTGTTGCTCATTGACTACAGAAATCTTATTAGATTTAATCAACCAATCAGCTAACCGTATAATAGCAGGTTTCTGGCGTCCTTGTCCTTGTGCATGACGATGTTTGCCATCTTTAAGCGGTTGGAATTTACGGCTTTCAACAGTGATAAAACCTTTATCTACTAGCCCTTTACGATGTTTGTAGAATGTTTTTTTACTAATTCCGTGAACATTGCAGATAGCAGAATTCCGTGGCGCAATCATGTTAGTTTTACGTCCATGATTATTCCAGAATTGAATATATTCTAGTAATACCGATATTTCACCATCAGTCAGCATCGCTCTTTTTTCTCTTGTTAAATTTTGGAAAACATCAACAATTGTAAACATAATAAAAACCTCCGTTTTGCCAGACACGAGGTCAGCATCTCCGAAGGCTGTTTCTACTTTGATCTACTTAGCGAATCTTTGCAATAAGTGCTTTTTTCATGTATAATACTAAAAGAATAAAGGACTTAAATAATGTCTTTGGTTCTTTTAAATATTGATATTGTTTAGATCAAAGCAGCTTCGAGTTAGTTTGGTAGACACGTCGGAGATGCTTTTTTCGTGCTCTCAATATTTATTTCTTTTATTATACCAGACTTACAAGTCTTTTGAAATGCTGATTTGACGCGGTTTTACCGTATCAAAAAAATCTCTAAAAAATGGTGATTTTCTTCAAAAAGTGGGAATTATATCTAGAAAATTAAAAATCAACTAATCCGTATCAAAAATGATACGGATTTTTTTACAGTCTCAATAGGAGGGGAACTTTTTACACCTGGTCTAATTTTAAAAAAAATTGCTATTAATCCTACTTTTACAATAGGTTTCAATAGATTTAACGAGGGGAACTTTTTACACCTCCTAGATATATCTTTAGAAATATTGATGATGATGATACACAATTATCATTTTTTAATCCATGAATAAAAATTAGACTGCTGCTGACAAATTTAACCAAATACTGTAAAAGCTAATAGTAGAAGTTAAACGAAAAATAACCAAAAAAGTTTTTTAGTAGAAAATTAGACTAAAATATATATGTAAGTTAATTAGTTAGGCTAACAAGGAGTAAGCTAACATGAAAATTAATAAAAATAAGACTTATACAGTAACCCAAATTGCTGATATAGCAGGGGTTAGTAAAGCATCCGTAAGTAGGTGGTTATCAGACAGGCATGTTAGCCCAGACCACGTTAAAGGTAAGGCCAAGTATTTTAAGTCAACATACGTTGAACAATATTTAAAAGCCCATAAAGCCCCACATAATAAAGCTTCAGAGATTCCTTCTACTACGGAGTTGTTGCAGGAACAAGTAAGGCAACTAACTGAGGAAAACAAGCGATTAATTGCTAGAATCGAAAAGCAAGATCAGCAAATAAAAGAAAAAGATCAACAAATTGCTAACTGGACAAGTCAAAGTGCAATCATTAGTAAGTTAGCTAATGATTCGCATAATGTGGCGCAGAAGTTGCTAGAAAGTAGTAATTCCAATGTTGACAGCGATAATGAAGAGTCGAGTTCAGTTGAAGAAGTCAATAATCAATCAAACGAGAATGTTAAAAAATCAAGTAATAGCTGGTTTAACCGTCTTTTCAAACGAAAATAAAAATTCAAGTAAATACGACGAGTGATACGTCAAAAGAATTTATAAAGAGAAAATAATTTAGCATTTTGTCCCAAATAATGAAATTGCCCCATAATTGAACGTCTTATTCTATGCTAATTATGGAAAGCAAAAGCTTTCTAAATTATATAGAAAATGGAAGGTGTTCTAAATGAACAATTTCTCAAAATATGAAATCTTTGAGGCTGCTGTTAAAGCAACAAAAGACAAGACACTTACTTTAAAGGACGTTGAAACTCAACTTAAGAAGTTAGGATTTTCAGCTTCAGATAAAGAGTTTTCAAATACTACTAAATTAGCTGTAGTTGATCGCTTTAAGTTGGAAAAGGCTAAGAAGCAATCAGATAAGCAAGTAATTGCTTCATTGGAAAGGGAAGTACAAACCTTGCGTCAACAGCTTAATCAACAAGACAAACTTGTTGAATTGTTGAGTCAAATTGATGCTAAGATTGATCAATTACCAGAAAAAATTTCTGATTTAATTGGTCAAAATAGTGAATCAAAATTACATTCAAATACTTCTATTGAAAGTCATTCTGATGATCAACTAACTTCAGTAAATTCGTTGATTGATAATTCTGATCAGTTGAATGTTGCTGCTGATAATCCAGATGATGGTTCTGAACAGAACTTTGATTTCTACAATAACGACGATCAATAAACACAAAAAAGGAGTGAACAATGAAGTGTTCACTCCTTTTTTATGCCAAATTTCTGCTTTCTGATTAATTTTAAAAGAAGCAGAAAAGCTGATATAAAGGGATTTTTAAAATACCCAAAATGGGTTTTAAATTTCTTGTGATGATAGCATCTACTAAATTGAGGAATCCCTTGGTACTAACAAGTTATCATGCATAAAACTTTGTGCATGATAGCAGATTCCCTTATGCTCTTTACTAAGATTTTCGAGTGTATCTAATACTGCTATTTATCTTCCTTCTCCTAAGTAACTTTGTAGGACGTCTAATCGATTATGACCCATATATTTGGATAATTGATAGTACGCACCATACTGTGCTTGATAAGCACCAATTCGATAATTTTGATGTAAATTAATTGTTTTAACACCTTTAGAGTACCTAGTTTTACCATTAGCTTTTATGCCATTACGATAGTAAATTGTCTTCTGTTTGGTACCGCTAAATTGATGTTGATTAAGCTGCTTGATCATATGTTGAGCGTAATTAGCTCGATGAATATGAGTGGGAACATTATGATCAAATGAACGATAAAATGGTTGATTGTTTTTTAAATTATGACGAAATTCTGCTTTAGATTTTGGTCTTTTAGAAATAGGTTGAATTTTCCCATGATAAATTTGTTTCATTTCTTTTTGTAAATCTTGTCGACATTCGGTCCAACGAATCTTGCCACCTTTACCTTGTACAATTGCAAATAATCTACCATCTTTAGTTTGATAAAGTGATCGATCACCTAAACCATCTCTGCCATTTTGCGAAGTACCACCAGTTAATTCTCGCCGCCTTAAACCAAAAGCACGAATAGTATCAATTTGATTTTTATATTGGGCGTAAGTATGAGGATGAGTATTAATCCATTCTCTGCTGTTCATCGGTTTTTGTCTTTGTTTTGCCAATAAAGTTGATCTTTTTGGCATGCCTGGCAGCTTGCTTTTTTGCAATTTTTGGTTTGTTTTCCAATGGCCAGAGCCAATCATTATGTGATTGATCATTAAAGCATCTGATTCGATAGTTGAAGCAGAATATCCTTGATAGCCATTCACGTGTTGATCACGTTCATACAATAGATATTTTTGAGCAAAATTAGGCGTGATGTCTTCCATTTTTTTAATATTATTTTCCCGACAAAAATCCGCAAATTTTTGAGCTCTAGCCCAATGTTTTTTATAGGAGTTATCTGAAAAAATATGACGGTAATCAGCTATCTTGCCGTTGTGTGCTTTCTTTATTTGTTGGCGAGAAGTTTTGATGCCATTTTTTCTTTGTTTGATCAATTCTGATCTAAAAATGTGTCGTAAATTTTTAGGCATTTTTACCCTCCATATTTAAAGTATTTAAAAAGTTAAAACGCCGAGCCAAGCAGGAATTTTTCAATTCCAAATCAGCAATTTTATGTCTTGCCATCGACACGCGGCTCGTCCTAAGCAACATTACTTTCTACTTGCCTGCCAAAGTGGGACCTTTTTCGAAAATAATGCAGCCAAACCTACCATAAAAAGTAGATTTAGCAGTGATAGTCGATTGAAGCGAGCGCTGGTATCAGCGCCTGCGACTGTCTCTTTCTGCTCCCCAATGCTTTTTAGCAATGGAATTTTTGGTAAAAAAATTCCAAAGCAAAAAGCAAAGGTCCGCTAAAAAGAGACAGTCGAATTTTCCTGCTCCAATCTGTCTTGCACAACTCACGCAACAGCAAATTTGAAATCTGTTCCAAGCTAATTTTTCTTGAAGAAAAATTAGCAAGTCACAATTTCAAATTGCGTTGCTCTTTCTAAACAAAAATGCCATCTAGAAGCAAGTTTTCTACATGACATTTCTAACACCTTTTAAATAATAAAATTATTCTTTGACCCCATGGTCTACCTCTGATTAATATCAACATTTTAAAACATTCCCTTCTAATTAGTTACCAAATTTTACTGGACCAATATTACATTTTGGGCCTCTCCTTTTAGTTCAACATAGCTTCATTGGAAACCACATTTGAACCCATTTTTGAGTACAAAAAAAGCCCACTTTTATACAAAAAAGTGCGACCTTAATAATACTCATAAAATTAATGCCCTAACCGCTACACATGCTTGGTATTCAAACCAGTTAACAGGGTTAGGCTGTTAACGCACCGGAGCTTTTTCTTTAAATATAATTACAACCTAGCTAGTTCCGTCAGATACATCATCAGTTGTAATTTCACATAGCTCAACTGTGAGCCTCAATTAAACAAAATACTTCGACAAATGTGTCAAAGTCCATCACTTAAAGAAGTGATCAAAATAAAATAAAATAATATCTTTACACAGATAATTTTACCATCATTATGCTGTATTCTGAAATAAAACTTGAGCATACAAAAAGACGATCGTAAAACGACCGTCCACAACTCTGCGAACTAATTGGCTGATTAGTTCTTAACACACGCTATAGTGTATTTACTTTTGTACTATCCACATTATAACATGATAAAATTAAAAAGCACGTTATTTGAAAAGGGCGGCTCCCTTTTACTCTGCGTGTAGAAGGAGGTATAGCTCCGTGAAGTGGTATTTACTTTTTGTACTAGTATTTATACCAATAGATCGTCGCAACAAGTTCTTCAAGCACTTTAAGAAAGCAATCAAAAAGGCCCTTAAAGCTATCCTTGATGAATTACTTCGTTGATCTGTGATCTATTTCTCCAATACCAAAAAGGTCGTCCTTAAGGTCGGCTTTTTTTGTTGATATTTTGTATTCTTAATTCTCTAAACCGTCGATATATTGTTGCTTTAGATATTCCTAACTTCTTACTGATTTCTGAATAGCTCATATGATTTTGGGTATGTAATTTCCAAGCAAAATCTATTTGTTCTTTGGTGTATTTGCGCGGCATTCCATCATGAAAATTAGGATTATTTGCTTTAGCCCAAGCTTTCCCTTCCTGGGTTCTACTTACGATTAAATCTCGCTCGAATTCTGCGAATGCGCTGAACACAGTGAAAATTAAGCGACCACTTGGAGAATTATCAATAGTTCCTATATTTAAAACGCGCAGAATGACTCCCTCAGCATTCATTTTCTTTACAATATTAAGTGCGTCTTGGGTATTTCTAGCTAAGCGATCTAATTTAGTGACGATCAAGGTATCGCCATTTTTGATTTTGGCCATTAATTTATCAAATTCAGGTCGATCAGCAGTAGTGCCAGTATATTTATCTTTGAAAATTTTAGTGACTCCTGCTCGTTTTAAATCCTCAATTTGCGTTGCATAATCTTGTTGAGCAGTCGAAACACGGGCATAACCATAAATAGTATTTGTCATAATATTCCTCTTAATCATGATAGTAAGTTATGAATACGGCTTATGCCCTGATTTTATAAGATTTAGTATTTGTATTCAAGACTTTCAACTTATGATTACAGAATTGCACTAAAAAAAGCTTTATTAAAATAAAGCTTTTAGTCTTATTTTTTATAAATTAATTCTCCACCAAGGATCATATACATTAGTTCTCACCTTTAACATCTCCTTTTAATGTAACAAGTTATTAGCTTTAAAATTCTAAATGAATATGAATGTGAAAATTAGGTTGTGCTTTCATAAACAAATTTTTCCTTTCTATATAACTCTTCACGCTATTTTTTCAGTATTAAAGTTCAATATCGACATCGATTACAATATGACGATTAGGTTGTACTCGCATAGTTATGCTCCTTTCTAAAAAATCCTTTTAAAGCTTAATGCAATAAATTTTTTCAATTTATTACCAACCTCTTCTTTGCCAAGGTCTGTCTCCCCAAACAATACTCATAAGTAATCTCCCCTTTCTTTAATTGTATTAATTTAAATTTTTACTTATATGGTGTAATCCATATTGGTAATGCTGTTTTTTGCATTTTTTATTTCCTTTCTATGTGATTATTATTTATTACCATGTCTATCAGCAGCTAAAGTTACATATACTAATGCAGTCATTATAAAAACTCACTTCCTTTAAAAATTGAATTTAAATAGTCAAAAGATTTTTTAATTTACTTAAACTTGATTAGCAAACCCTCTACAATACTTTCAAGTTTCTTTTTTTCTGAAGATCTTTCGATCTTAGTCCCCTTTTCTTCCTTCTTTTCGTTTTCAGTCATAAATTACATTTGATGAATAATAGGTCTAAAGATACAATTGAAATTCATCTAAACGTCACCTCCTCGTATTATATAAATTAAATCTGTGTTGATTGTCTTTTTAGTTTGTTTATTCGATCATCAGATGCTAGTCTCTAATTGTCATTGACCTTGGTCAATTGGTATAGGTTTTCA
>NZ_PCYU01000028.1:0-1005 GCF_002553775.1 Lactobacillus sp. UMNPBX16 | reverse complement strand
TCAATTCAGCTTCTAACAAGTTATTAACAGCCTGTTGTAGCTCTTTGCGCAATAAATCATTTATTTTGTCTGGATTGAATAGAGCTTGAGCAAAATCTTTGGTAAAATCATTCATGAAGGAGTTCTTCTTTCTGTATGTGTTTTTTTGTTCAAACCAATCATACGAGAAAGGAACTCCTTTTTCTAATGTTTAAAGAAATAAATTTAAGGAATCATTCATCCTTACACAAACTATTTTACAGTCTCCAGAAAATTGACCGAATATTTAGAACATCTTTTACTTTAGCATTTAAGTTAGCATCTAAATAAGAAAGAATATTAATATGATAAGTTTGGTCTTTGTAGGCTACATAATATTTTTTGGTTTTAGACAATCCTTCTGCTTTTGAGACCCACGATTGCAATCTTATTGTTTTTTTAATTCCCATTAAAATATCTTCTTCTTTTATTGCATTTAATTCTTTATCAGCTAAAGGTAATTTTTTTATTCCTACTTTATCTGAAAGTTTAGAACAATTTAACAAAAAAATATTATCTAATTCCAATTTTAGTCCTCTACTATCCAATAAACATTTCCAACTTTAGTTGCATTACCAATTTTTATGCCCATTCTTTTATTTTCAATTAAAGTACCTATTTCAATTCCTTTACTAATACAATAGACAGTTTTTCCATTATTAATACTACCTTCAAAGACATTATAGCCCAATAAGATCAAAATTATAGAGACCGTAAAATAGTTTGTGTAAGGATGAATATTTCCTTAATTTTATTTCCCTGAATATTAGAAAAAGGAATCCTTTTCCCGTATGATTGATTTGAACGAAAAACATACTAGAAAAGAGATTCCTTCATGAATGATTTTACCAAAGATATGACTAATGCTCTATTCAATCAGGATAAAATTAATGATTTATTGCGCAAAGAGCTACAACAGGCTGTTAATAACTTGTTAGAAGCTGAATTGACTGCCTTTCTGGGCTATGATCCCTATGCCAGAAATGG